>JAYEIA010000025.1:15258-17415 GCA_034659855.1 Bacteroidota bacterium | reverse complement strand
GTACTTTTTGCGTTGGGCATAGAGTTGGGCATAGAGTTGGGCATAGTAAAAGTGGTGTTTTTGCCTGTATTTCTTATATACTTTTTATTAAAATTAAAGAATTGACCTGCTTATTTTAGCTTTTGTACGGGGTTTTTTCCTTTTTGCGTAGGTCTTTTCTTTTGTTAAGTTACTGTTAATCATTTGTTTGGCGTTTTTGTTGCTTATTCTTGTGTGCGGGGCGACTTGGGTGTGTACTTTTTGAACAAATAATACAGACATTAAGGGCTAATCTTCCGGTAAGCTTTCTGTTTTTAAATCTTCGAGCATGGACCGCATAAATTTTTTGTCTTGCCGGCATTCTTTCAAACTTTCTTTTAGATCGGATATTTGCTGTTTGAGTAAACTTGTATAGTCTTTATTATTTCTATCGGTCTCATTTTTTTTGCTTTTTAACATTTCACCTTTACCGGTAATAAGCCAATTGGCATCAATGCTACCAAAAGTTAGTAGTATTTTTTCAATAATTTCGTAACTTGGATTCCTGTCTTCATTTACAATTCGCCCAATTGTTACGTTATTATTAATCCCTATCGCCTTACTGAATGAATTTTTGTTGTAATTAAATTCATTCATAATCAGCAATATACGGTTTGATATAGAGTTTTTCATAAAAAATACTGCAAATTGTTTGTTTTTTACAAACTAAATGTTGTATATTTGTAAAAGTAATATTTTCAAATGTACAATAAAAGAGATTAATTGAAATGCAAAACGTCAAAAAAATGAAAAAAAATAAAATATACACTTATGATTATCCCAAACAGCGTGCTTTTGCAACCAACTTGCGACACGGTGATTATGTGTATATAGCCGAATTGACAGGATACAGCCACGTGTATATATATAATATGTGTGTGGGCAAACGAAAAATGACGGATAATGTGCATAAAGTAATTGAGAAGATATACGAGACACGAAAAGAAATGAAACGCATGGCCGATGAACAAAAAACGGCTGTAATTAGTTAATTAAAATACGGAAACTATGAACATTACACAAAAATTAAAATTGACAAAGAATTACGAAAGCTACAGCGTAGGTTTCATGAACCGAATAAAACCCGGGCTTTTTTCCGAAATGAGAAAAATGGGTTTTGCCTATCTTACTTTTAAACAAGATGAATGGACAGTATGCAGAGAAGTAGTAACAATAACTGAAAGTGGAAATGCAGCACTAAAAACAGCACTTGTAATAAAGTCGGCAACAGATAAGAGCATGGGAACAGCTTGGAATATGTTGCTTAATTTTACCGAAATGTTTGGATACAACAAAGAATTGGCAAAGCTGTACAGTGATAAAGAAAAAACGGTAAAACATATAGTTTCCGATGGGGCAGTTGCCGGCTTAGTGCCGGAACTGCCTTTATGTTAAAGGTATTGCGGGTTAGTGTAGTCGGTCAACACGCAGGACTCATGATCCTGAGACCGTGGGTTCGAGTCCCACACCCGCTACTAATTATAAGGCTCGGAGCGAAAAATAAATTTAGAGGGCTTATGTTTCCCCGAGTCTTATCAGTTCTTTACAGCAACCCTTAATCAGAGAAAGGTGATTGATGCTTAAACAAAAGTGGGTTTTCATAAATATCAATCTGACAGCCGGGAACAGACCGGCATTTTTTCAATAGAGTGTAATTGCAACTATGTAAGCAATAAAAACAATTAAAGACAATGACAATATTACGAAAGAAACATATTTCAAGAAGTCGAAGATTTTTGAGGCACGTCCGTAGATGGGCCCGAGTAAACTGGGGTCGCCCCCTTTTTTGGATAATGATTCTTGAAAATTATGAAATTTCCGAACTGCAACGTGTGCTGCAAATCGTAAAAAGGCAGCAGATGTTAGGATACCGAGTCCAAGTAGACCTGTTGCTGACATTAGAAGCACTTGATGAAGAAATGATATATCTGTCAACTTGTCTGTGTTGTAGTGAAAGCTCTGCAAAACAATCAGAGCACCGAAAAATGTTATCGAAGCGGTTAGAACTTTGCCAAACCACTTTAGATCTTCTTTTTGAAATTGCTCTGCAAGCTTACTCAGTTGTTTGATGTTCTTTTTGTTGTTGGCTTCTTTTTGCTCTATAATATCACGCTGATTACTATTGTTTTTTGAATTTGA
>JAYEIA010000025.1:8847-15158 GCA_034659855.1 Bacteroidota bacterium | reverse complement strand
TTTAAGTTTAACAATGATTGACAGCCCCGAAAATAGTAAAATGTTTTGTAACCGGACACATCGGAACCCGGCGAGGCACTAAAATTTTTAAGTTTTGACCAAATTTTATAACGACATACTATGCATTGAAGCTCGTTGGCTCTACGAAGATGCCGGGGTGATGACTAAAGATAATTATGACCAACTGTTATATAGGGGGCATATTTCTCAACTTCGCAGAGGCGGCAACGGAAGAACAGCACTAATTGAGTGGGAAAGCTTACCGGTTCGGTTTAAAAAACAGGTGAATAAAAAAATAGGAAATCCTTATGAGTACCACAAAACTTACTATATCAAATCACTGATAGAACATAATGCGACTACCTTAAAATATTTTTCAGAACTGAAAGAAGCCGACGGTTCATATATCGCTACCGAGCGAGCAAAAGAATATTATCAGAATGCAATATTAATGCGAGTGATTACACGCCTACAAATTGATGTTACTGCACGCCGAAAGGCCATGCAGGGCAAAAGTACCGGTTTATGGCAAAATATTGCCGACAGCATGAACAGTTTGCGAGATGAATTGGGTCATAATCTACCAAACAATCCTCGTTCGCTCAAACGAAAGTGGAAAAGGTTTCAAGCTGATGGTTTGCAATCGCTGGTACACGGAGGCAGAGGCAATGTAAACTCTCTGAAAGTAAATGTTATTCTTGAGCGACTCATATTAAGTATTTATGTTATGAATAACAAGCCTTACCCGAACATGGTCCTTGATACTTTTCATAAGTTCCTGTCGGGAAGTCAGGACCTTGTAGACAAAAAAACAGGAGAGCTTTTTGACCGTGAAGATTTCAGAGACCATAAAGCCGGTGGTTTTATAAAAATAAGTGAATCTACTATACGCAATTACATTGAAGCCCCGCACAACCGAGCTCTTGTGGACAGTAAGCGAAACGATTTTCATTACTACAATAACATACACCGACCTCACCATCACCGGCATGTTCCTGAATTCTCTTTAAGTAAAATTTCTTTGGATGACAGAGATTTGGTCAGAAAATACAAACAAGGGAAAGAAAAACTAAGAGCAAAAGCCTACTATGTTTATGATGTTACAAGTGGAGCATTGATAGGTTATTCGCACAGCAAGAAAAAAGATGATGACTTATTCATAAGCTGTATTCGTAATATGTTTTTGTTTTTGCATCGCAACAAAATGGGTGTGCCTATGCAGGCAGAAGTAGAACATCACCTCGTGAATAAATACAAAGATGATTTAATGAAAGCCGGAACGGTATTTCCTCATATGAGATGGTGTAACGCCGGGAACTCTCAGGAAAAACATGCGGAGCGTTTTATTGGTGTAAAAAAATACGGTTACGAAAAACGGCATCAAGACGGAATAGGGCGATACACCCTTTCGGAAGCCAACCGCCCCAAGCAATCCAAAGTATGGGATGCCGAGGGTATGCACATCAGCGAAAAGCTATATACTTACGAGCAAATTGTGGCCGATGATATATATACCATTAATGCCTACAACAATGATTTGCATCCGAAACAAAAGAAATATCCCGGCATGAGCCGAATGGATGTTCTGAAATCAAAACTAAATAAGGATTTAATAAAATACGATGAGGCTTTGCTTGCCAAATATATTGGTATAAAAACAGAGACAAGCATCAGAAGGAATCAATACCTGCGAGCGGTGAATGAAAAATACCAACTGCCGAATGTAGATGTTATTGACCGCCTGCAACCCGGTAATTATAAAGTAACCGCCTATTATTTGCCTGCATCCGACGGAACTGTGGATACTGTCCATTTATATCAAAACGAAAAGTATATTACGAGTTGCAATAAGTTGGTTAGCTACAACGAAGCTACATCTGAACAGACCGATACCGACCGTGATGCTTATTCCGAGTTTTCAAAATATGTGGCACAGTTTGACTCTAAAATTAAAAAAGGACGTAAAGATCTCGCCGACATAGAAATTATTGATGTAGAAAAAGACTCTGAACCTGAATTGGTTGAGATTCACAAAGGAAAGAAGAAAAAAGATGAATGGGATAAATACGGAAACGATGAAGAAACATCTATGGCCGAGGAGGAATTGGCTGTTGACAATATTTAAGGTCTAAGACCTATTTAATAAACATTAAAACACCTTTATAATATGATTACAACAACACAAAAAAAGCGAATAGTAAAAGAGATTAAGGACAGGCTCAAGCATTTTGACAGTCAAAGCCAAATGGCTAAGACATTGGGAATTGCACCGGCACAAATGACCCGACTGTTAAAAGGACAGATGAAACAAGTGCTTTCGGATGAAAACTTTTTGCGAGTAGCCAATGAACTGGGCGTTGATTTGAAAGGATTTAACTGGCAAACTGCAAGGACTCCAACCTTTAAAAGTATATATGCTCAACTGAATGTATGCCAAGAGCAAAGCATCAGTGCAATGCTTATAGACGATGCCGGAGTAGGCAAAACGCATACTGCTAAGATATATGCCAAAGAACACAGCAACGCTGTTTATATTGATTGCAGTCAAGTCAAATCAAAGCAATTACTGATAAGGGAAATAGCCCGAAAACTCGGAATAAGAAATAAGGGGCGATATGCTGATGTGTATAAGGATTTGGTGTTTTATCTGAACACCTCGGACACGCCCCTTATTATATTAGATGAAGCCGGCGACCTTGCTTATCCTGCATTTTTGGAACTAAAAGCCCTATGGAATGCATCAGAAGCACTAACAGGCTGGTACATGATGGGAGCCGACGGGTTAAGAGCAAAAGTGGAACGTAATATCAATAACCGCAAAGTGGGATATGTTGAAATATTCCGACGGTTTGGCGAGCGATTTCAGAACATTACACCCCAAGGCAAAGAGGAACGCAACGAATTTAAACGCCGACAGTTGGCATTGGTTGCAAAAGCTAACGGACTAACTGAAATTCAGCGGTTATACGCAAAAACAAACGGAAGCCTTACGCGACTTAAAATTGAATTTTTGAAACTTAAAAGAAAACAAGCATAATGAGTACAGCATACGGCATACATCAGTTTTATAATAAGAAATTTAAAACACTTGAATTTACAGGAAAGTGGGAGGAGTTTGTGGGCAAACCCGAACTATCGGGCAGTTGGTTTATTTGGGGCAACAGTTCCAACGGGAAAACAAGCTTTGCCGCTCAACTGTCAAAATACTTGGGTAGATTTCATAAAGTGGCATACAATTCTTTGGAGGAGGGCTTGAGTGTGAGTTTGAAAAAAGCGTTTCAAACGGCCGACATTACTCCCGATGATAATGTAATGTTGCTTGACAAAGAGCCGATACCTGAACTTGCCGAGAGATTGAGAAAGCATAAAAGCCCGAATATTATTATAGTGGATAGTTTTCAGTACAGCCGGCTCAACGCATTGACTTATAAAAAGCTGATTGATGAGTTTGATAAAAAGCTGTTTGTTTTTATAAGCCATGCTGACGGCAAGCAACCATCGGGCAGGTCGGCAAAAACAGTTCATTTTGACGCAAATGTAAAGATATGGGTTGAAGGCTTTAAGGCGTTTCCGAACTCAAGATACGGCGGCGGCGAGCCACTTGTAATATGGAATAAAGGAGCGGCTGAATATTGGATGGAATAATATGAAAAAAGCAATTTTAAAATATAACAAATCAACAATTAGACATGATTTTTCGGCAGGTGAAACTTTTACGGTAATACGACAGTGGACAGACTATTCTAATATTGAATTTGCTCTGTTGAAGAACAGCAGAAACCACGGATTAATAATAGAAACAAAATCAATAAGCTATGTTACGAACAAACGGACAAAATAAGAGATTACATCAGTTGTTTTCAAAACTTGGTATTGATGCTGAGTTAAAATCTGAACTGGTGCACCAATTTACCGGAGGTCGCAGCTATAAGAGCAGCGAAATGCTTTATAACGAATGTACTTCTTTGATAAAGACTTTGGAAATGCGACATCAAAAAAAAGAAAGAAAGCATAATGATTTTAGTCAGAAGCTAAGACGTAATGTATTGAAACTCTGTTACGATGTCGGTTTCATATACCCTACAATGAATACTACAGAGAAGATTACTATCATCAATGCTTTTATACGACAGAAAACAAAGTATAAAAAGGAATTTAACCAATTATCAATAAAAGAATTACAACAATTAATAAATCAACTAAGAGCAGTAAGACGTAATTACGAAGACAGTATAACTCGTCAAGCTCGTTTAAATTAAGAAATCATGGACAAATCAACAATTAAAAAAACAACACACAGTATTAAGAAAAAACGACTGGTGATTGAGCTGAAAGACGGTTCGTTTTTGGCTTATGCCGGCAATATTGCACTAAAAAGAATTAAGGAATTATTCACAAATTAAAAATAAAGAACAATGGCAACATCAGAAAAAAAAATGACAGTGGCTGAACTCGAAGCCCAATTAAAGGAAGCTAAAGAAAACGAGAAAAAAAACTATGCTCAAAAAAAAGCGAAGTATGAAGCTTACCGAGATAAAATGATAAGAGAAATGGTTGAAGGTGCATCACAGGTGAATGAAGCATTGAAAATGAGAAAAGAGGACTGGATGAAAAAAATGGAGAACTTTAAAGACAAAGCCCAAAAATACGGCGATGTTCGCAGTAATTCAAAGAGTGGCTATTCTTTGAGAACTTCAGACGGTAATCTCAAGGTTGTGTATGAGCATAACTCAAAACCAACTTACGATGAACGTGCAGATATGGCAGAAGAACTGTTAAAAGATTTTCTGCAAGATATGGTAAAGAAAGCCGATCAAAAAAGCTATAACGTAATACTTTCACTTATGAGCCGTAATAAAAAAGGCGACTTTACACCGGCACGCATCAGCTCGTTATTAGCCATAAAAGATAATTATAATGATGAACGTTGGGTACGTGCCATGTCTCTTTTTGAAGAAAGTTACAGTAATCGGACAATAAGCAATTCCATAAGTTTTTACAAAAAAGATAAAAACGGAAAAGATAAACACATTTCACTTAATTTAACAAGCGTTTAATATGCAATACCGAAACATAATAACGGATGAGGTTGTTACGGTTACAAGTCAAGATGTAGAAACGGTCTCTTACCAAAAAACCAAACCGGTGATAATAGGTAAGGCCGTTCTTTACGACTTTGTTAAGCCTCGCTACGTTTTTGAACAAATTTATAAATTGCTGAACAAATGAAACGAGTAGATTTAATTAAATATACGGTTACAGCTCCGCAATTGGACGGGGAACTGATTTACGGATACGATGTTGATGAGATACTCCGAGAATTTGAAAACAAGGCAGTAATGACCCCGGAAATATTACAATTTTTCGGCACAAAACTACCTTTACGAGAAGCGTGGTTGGTACCGATGCTTCGACAGTTTAAACAAAATTTCGGTATAAAGTTAGAGGTTCAGAGAATGGATATAGACCTTAGTTTTCCTACTTTTTGGGATTACTATAATTATAAGGTTGGCAACAAACAACGAGCAAAAGACTTATGGATAGGCAAAAAGCCAACCAACACCCGACAATATATTACTGAAGCCGACAAACTAAAATCATTCAGATTGGTTCCAAAACTTAGATATAATTATAAATTAAAAAACAAAGACCTGCCTTATTTAGAAACATTTCTTTATCAAAGGCGGTTTGAAAATGAATTTTAATCATGGCTTACTCAAGACTGAATCATCTGCGAAAAGTTTATTATGTGCAGGAATATACCAAGATAATGCAAACCGAAGGGATGCCGAGCAAACGAATTTTTTCTGTGGTATGTATGTTATATCCTATTAGTGCAGGAACGTATTACAACTATCTGCGAACCCCTGCCAAGGTTTTGATAAGAAAAGAAGGCACCAATATGTCCGAGTTGGAGCGAGAAAAGGACAGAATAGTAAGAATACTTATGAGACTAAGCGACTATGAGAGAAAACTACATCAAAAAGCAGAATAAATGGATATAGCTAAGATAAAACAATTATTGAATGAAGGATTAGAACTTGCCGATACTCCTGTATTAATTAAAAAATTACAAACGGTATTACAAGAAATTTCAGGACTTAATGAATTAGAGGAAATCTTATATGATGTATCGCATTATACAGGAGTAAGCATTGAGGCCATGAAAAGCAAAAGCAGAATAGAAGATATTGTATCAGCTCGCTATATCTTTTATGCTGAAGCTCGAAAACGCAAAGCATCATTGCAACGTATAGCCGATGAATTCGACGGTCATCATTCCACGGTAGTGTACGGATTAAAACAAGTAA
>JAYEIA010000025.1:0-8747 GCA_034659855.1 Bacteroidota bacterium | reverse complement strand
GAAGATATTGTATCAGCTCGCTATATCTTTTATGCTGAAGCTCGAAAACGCAAAGCATCATTGCAACGTATAGCCGATGAATTCGACGGTCATCATTCCACGGTAGTGTACGGATTAAAACAAGTAAAAGGAAATGATTATACACATACCAAAAATTATAAACAATATTTAAAATTGAAACAATGATAAAAGAACAATACTAATCATTTAAAATTGTAATATAATGAAAATTTAAAACATACAAAAAGCATCAAATTAAAATACTTTTAGATGAATTTAAAGAACATTCGCAATTAAATTTAAGCAAATGTTATAAACTTAATATATTCTAATTATGAGAATTGAACTATCAGACAAAGATTTAAAGGATTATTTTTACGAAAATAAACAAAACGACTATCATTTTTTTGCTGAATTAATAGATTTTTCAACATCAAACTACGAAGCAATATCAGATACTATTGTAGAATTATTGCAACTTTTAAAAAACGCTAATGAAAAAGATTTAATTGCCGATTTACACAATTGTTTATAACATTTTTATTTACGCTGGACGTTTTTCACGGCTTGCGATAAATAAAAGTGTTATGCTTATTTTTTTTAATTAATCAAATCACAAATATTTAAAATTGAAACAATGACAAAAGAACTGTTTATTGAAGCCGTCAACGCAATTGAAAAACAAATACGATATGATATTGAAGTTAGTAAAAACTTAGGGAAGGTCTTTCCAAATGCTCACTCCGCCAATTTGCTACCGGAAAATCATTACATAAACAATGTACTTATAAAGGTGTTGCAAGAAGAAATGGGAGATACAGAACTATGTGAGCATGGACAAACTTGGATAGAATGGTTTTGTTTTGAAACTGATTTTGGAAACGAAAGTTGGCGTTTGAATGCCTATGATGAAAATAAACAACTTATTAAAATGAGCAATGCGGCTGAATTGTTCGATTACCTTAATAACCGCTAACGATTTTCCCACATATTAAGAAATACTTAACAACTTAAAAATAACACAAAATGAGCAAAGAAAACAAAAAATACGACACACGAACTCGAATTGAAAGCACGCCAAAAAGTGTAATCTTTCGGAAATTGGGAGGCTTTAAGAAAACAAAAAAAGCTAACAGCAAAGTTGGAGTGAAGGTAGTCTAACAATTTGTCAGCCATTGCAGCAGTTAATAATCGGCGTGCCATAGTTATATTTTTTAGTGAATATTACAAAAATAACAATTTCAAATAATTTAAACAATGAAAAAAAATGTATTAGGACATCGAAATATTTCAAATAGTGAGTTACCGCTTCTTGCCAAAACTATTCAGTACGACACAAACGACAAAGATGCGACATTGAAACAATTATCTCTCATAGATGATTTGCTTGATATAAAAAAAATGGAGCTTTTATTAACTGCTCCGAAATATACTAAAACCGGACGGTTAAGATTGAACCAAAGGAGACAATTACATGAGTTTATTGAAGATAGAGTAAATATTGATTTATCTTCTTAATTGTTTTGAGTTTTAGGCGGTTTGTTATTTTCTATTTTACCCCCGACAGCTTTTAAATTCTGTCGGGGGTTTTCTTTTACAGCCTGCCATAGTATTGCTTAGCCTGAATAATGTAACTGTCAAAATAAGTTTCAATACTGTAAATTACATCTTGCATATCGCTTTCGGAGTGGTTTACTGTAAAAATCAAATTCAATACAGTTTCAAAAAAATCAAAGGTGTCAATTTGTATCACAAATTCACTCAGTCTTTTATTTTTGTAATAAAAATTATGCAGTTCGTTTATGTCATTTTCATAAATTGAACGTGTAAGGCTTCCGAAACTCCGCCTTATTATTGTTTTTCTGTGAGCCTGCTCCCTGTGGTTGTGAAAAAATATCCGTCTTACTTCTCTTATTATTTTAGCCTCCGAGCTTTTCATCACCGTTGTTATAATTGTTTCTACTCCCGAGAGAGTTAAATGATTACTGTCTTTATCTATTAGTGATTGTATTTTGTCGCTCAAGCCCTCAAAGGATGATATTGTTTTGTCGGCTGTTTTGTCGTTGCGTTTCCTGTCCTTATTGTATTTACGGTTTTGTAACCATACTATAGCTACCTGCGACAATATAAATACAACTACAACAACAGCACTCAGTGTTGTAGGGTTTTCAAAAAAACTTTCTAAAAATTGTGTGTTCATAACTTAATAATTTATAGTTTATAATTTTATGGTTTATTGCATGTTAATATTCGGGCTTGCTGTTACTTCACTTTGTGAGCTTCGGGCGGCTTGATATACCAAGCATTTAAAATTTTGTGTTGTCATTGCCGTTCCCGGTTGCGACATATTCAGTTCAAAATCAGTTCTTACCATTTGGTTAAAACCAATACCTCCTGCATCAAGTTCTTTGTGAGCTTGTTGCAGGGCTTCATATATTTTCATTGCAAGTTCTTCGTGTACTTCCATAATCTCGGTATTTATACTGCCGTCGTTTAGAGTAAGTAATTTGCTTACAAGATTTATTCGTATGGTCAGTTCAAATTGCTGAGCACGTCCTCCTCCTTGAGTTTGAGTATTTTGTGTATTCGGAAACTCAATAAAAGCCGCCGGAACGGTATGCAGAATATTGTCGGCGTTCTGTCCGTTGTACCATGTTATTAATTTCAGATCTTCTATGTCTTGCAATAGTGTTTTAATATGATTATAAATAGCTGTAAGTTTCATTTTTTATTTTTTAGAATGTTAATAATATCTCTGTCAAGTTCTTTTTTGATGAGGTCATTAAGCGTTTTACTTTCTCCCATAAATTTACGTTGTGGCAGTTTAACCGTTTTTTTGCCGAAAACTGAAATCATGCCGCCCTCATTTTGCACTTTGGCATAATCTAAATCACTTTTAATTATAACTCTCCTTTTGCCCGGTTTGTAATCAATGCTTTCTTTCAGGTCGCCGGTGTCTCCTATTAGTGTTTTGCGTTTTGTTGCTGCCGGGCTGTAATTTGTAATCGGGTTTTCTTTTCGGGCTTTGTATTTTCGTTTTGTTCCTGCTCGGCGAGGATGATTGTCCGGAGTTCTTGTTGTGGCTCGGTAACTGAAACCGTACCATTTACTTTGGCTGTTTGTTCTTTTTGCCGGTTTCCATTTTTTCAATGATTTGTCAAGGAACCCTTGACGGTCGAAATTCTCTTTAAAAAAGTTCACCGCTTCAATACCGATAATACGAGGTGCATCCTTATTTATATAGCTTTGCAACCGCTTTTCAACGGCTTTAATATGCTGTGTAAATTGCCTTGTATCAATTTTTATGCGTAACATTTGTTTTTGTTTGAATTATTTGTTGTATCTTTGCATTGAGAGTAATAAGAAAAGCTTGGGCTGTTCCCAATGTCTTCACCCTTATTGCTCTTTTATTTTATCCGTAATTGAATGGAATGTAAACTCTCCGCTTCTGTATTCCCATACGATTAAATAGCTATCTTCTTTTATATTTTTAATTTTGTATATGTGTGTAAACCTAAGCGTTGACATTCTTCCTTTGTTAGGATTTATTTTTTTTATGTATTGGGCATCTTTTAGCAAGGCAGGCAATTGTTTTATTAATTCTGTTTTTAACAAGTAATTATTGTGTGGTTGATTGATTGCCTTTTTTAATCCCGTCTGTGTTATTAAAATTTCTGCGTTTTCAGCTTTATATTTTTTCCCGACAAAGGCTTTAGACAAAGCAATAACTTTATTACGTATTGACTTTCTTTCTAAATATTGATATTCTTTGTCTATTTTATCGGCATCAGCCTTACTCAGTTTCGCAATCATAGGATGCCTATCAGTAATAATCTCACCCGATTTGCCCGGATTGTTTCTCATGGTTTTTGGAGGTAATTTAATATCAGAGGGCGGCTCTGTGGCGTGGTCATTTTTACGGCGTTGAGCAACCGAACATTTACAACCCCAATCAGCCGGCGGCATCCAAGTATCCCAAAAAACATCATCAACCGGTTTTATTACACCGTAGAGTTTTTTATGTTCACTCCTCGGTTCAGCCGATACGCTCGGCATATATTCTAAATACGGATATAAATCTTTATCGGCTTGGTAGCCTTGCCATTTTTTTGCCGTTCGAACCGATCTTACGGTATGCACATATTCAGTACGCAAATAATTTGTATTGTAGCTGTTGTTTATTGCGGCATAGTTTTCTTTTTTTGCTTTTCGCAGATGCGAAGTTTGCCAAGCACTTTTATAGCCGCTGAACTTTGCCAAATTGCGTTTCATCTGCTGCACTCTCATATATTCCGGTGCATCATATTTGGGTGTACCGTAAACTTTATCAATACCACTTCCGAGAATATTGTTTGTATGGGTAAACAGTTCGGGCTGTATCACAGTTTTGTCGGTTATCTTTTCGGCAATAGCCTTATATTTTTCGCTGTCAATACCGAGCTTCGGCAATTTTACATCGTCATCCGACAAATTGACTGTGCCGTGAACCGGACAGCCCTTGGGTTGATAATAAGCCGACAATGCCGCCCCGAAACCTCCTGTTCGGAGTTCGGGGCGTTTACGAAAAATCTGTATCCGAAAGGCTCAGTTTTTGGGGTTTATTGTTTCCGGTCTCTACTTTTGTGAGCTCCGGAAAAACAAAAGTATAATCTTTCAAAGGGTAGCCGTAATGAATAAGAAACGGCAACAATTGATGATTAATAATATACTGTAGCTTACGCATTCGACTAAAAGTATAATCATTCAAAATTCGTTCATGCACGTTGGCACTTCCTACATAAGATTTCTCATCCGATGTTCCTGTTTGTCCGTTGATGAGTTTGCTTATGTTTTCGTTGGAATGCGAAATATTTTCAAGATATATCTTATAAAAATCAGTTTCTTTAATTTGAGTTATTTCAACATCGTCTTCATTATTGATAATTACATAACCGTTTTGAGCAAAGTCTTGAGCCATAGCTTCTACTCGGTCAACTTCTTTAGGGTCTTGAGTACTTGTTTTGATTTTAAGCAAAGGCATTCCGTATTTTTCACTTGCCTGCGACCAATCTGAACGTGCATAATTTTTTATTAAAACTTCACGAGTGGCCTGTTCTAATAATCCTAAATCATATCTGCCTCCGGTTTCAATCAAAAACCATTCGGTGAGATTATCACGGTAAATAATACCGTCATCTTCTGTCGGGTCAGGAACTACCAAACCTTTTTCTTGTTTTACATTTCGGCGAGGAATAAGATTGACCTGTTCAAATTGCTTATCCTCGTTAAGTAAGCCGAATTCGATTAAAGAATGTCCGAAAAACTCAGAGTCTAAAGTATAAGAAATAAAATCATCAAACCAAGGGACTTTTAATAATTCGGAGGCTGTCTCATCGGGCTTTCCTTTTTTTTGTAATTCAAATTCCGATTTTGTTACGGTCAGTTTTGCTGTTCGTATTTGAGCAGCCAAATGACTGTCTTGTAGTATTTCATCATAGAGAGTATAAAGAAGATACCGGTTGGGGCTGTCGGGATTTTTAGCCATGCTCACCGCTTCTTTGAGTTTTGCTAAATCCACATCAACCCGGTAAGGTTGAGGGCGTGAAATTTGCGGAGTAAATCGCTTTTTTGCAGTCGGTTTTTGTAAGTTGTCGGCAAATAATACTTCTTTTATTCGGCTAATTATATTCATGGTTTGTAATTATTATGTTAATGTCTTTTCATTTTTTTTTAAAACCCTTTATAATTTGATTATAAAATTTCATGGGATCGTTTTTTTCCGAATCCGTAACGAGTAACTCGTTTTGTGGTTTCATCTTCGTTGAGTTCCGGACTGAGAGTTGTCGGAACTCTGCCGGCTGCCACTTGTTGCAAATCATGTCGGGCATCGTTGTAATCTTTTATAATACGCTCCGGCACTTCATTATCGGGTACAGCCGAATAAATATAATAGCAAGCCAAAGAAAGCAACCAAAGTGTGAGTGCTGCATGACGGTCATATCCTGTTTTGTCTAACTCTCCTGCAATATCGTACATGCCCGAGAGTTGGTCTATTACAAGTCCTATTGCATTATTTTCTGCATCATCAAGAAACTCCGGATTGTTATTTGTAATCTGAGTTAATATCCCTGACGGTATGCGTTTGTGTATATCTGTTTGTGTTAAAAAAATCATATTCTGCGTTTTTTGTTTCGTTTATATTTTCCTGTTCTTATACTTCCTTCGGATGCTCTCAGGTGTGTTTCCAAATAGCCAATTGCCTGCTCATCGGCATCAGGGGCATCATCGTGTGTTCTGTATCCGGGTTCAATACCGTAGAGTTGTTCCAGCCCGGTTTGCGTGTCTTTATGTGCTTTTTTGTCTTTATCGTAAAATATGCGACCGTTTTGATAATAGGGTTGTAGCTTAATAATACGATCGTACTTTCTTGTTTTCGGTGTATCCGTTTTTACGAGATATAAAAATACATTGTGTCGTTTTTCTGCTTCCTTAATTGTTCGGCTTACTTCATCATTCCAGAATTGAGATTCAAAACGCCAATGTACTCTTACTGTTTTGGGTAATCCTTTTTGATACATGCACATCCATTCTACGGCAGCTCTCATTTTGGTTTGCTTTACAAAGCTGTCTATATACCAAAAATCATATTTATACAAACCCCACACCCTCACAGCATTGTAATCTGATGTATCATTGCCGGCATAAGCAATATCCCAATGTCCTGTAATTACTTTAAACTGATTTCTTCTCGGACGTTTGCCCCATTGTATTTGTTCTTGTTTAAATATTTTACCTTCAATGTGTGGCGAGTTGTTATATTCTGCATTGGCTGATACGGTTCCGATTTCCCTTTCAATTTCTTGCCAATATTCGGGAGTGTATTTTTCTTTCCAAGTCGGTTCATAAGTTGTCGGGTTGTAAGCATTAATTAAGTCTATATGCCAGCCCTCTGTATTTTCTTCGAGTACCGTTTGAATCATTCTTGGTGCAAATAAATTGTTGGCAACAATAAAACGTGCACGTCTGCCGTCCATGGTAGGAATAACTGAAGTACGCAACCACAATTCAACTTCATCTTGTCGTTTCGGATTTTTGATGGTGTCTTTATCTTCCAAATCATCGGCTACGATATAGTCCGGTCTAAGGCTTTTCATACGCAACCCTCTTACATCCTGTCCCATTCCAACAGCTTTGGCTATAAATCCGCTTTTGGTAACAAAATATCCTTTTTCCCAGGAACCGTATTGATTTTGCTCTCCAAAGTCATGTTTCAATAATTCATTGGCCGAAAATTCAGCCTGCAAATCCGAAAGTAGTATTTTGGCTTTATCTTCATTGTTGGCAATAATAACCATATAGCCAATATCATCATTAATCCACAGCCAAAGAGGAATAAACAAATCAGCGAGTACAGATTTTGCATGAGCCCGAGCCCATCGCATGATTGTCTTTAGCCTTTTGTCTCTTTTTACTCGTTTTGCAAATTTGATATGAAAGTCAGGAGATTGAATAATCTGCCTTGTTTCGGTATCTGTAATATAATGTCTCAAATAAGTTTCAACAAAGAAGCGAAAATCTTTTTTTGCTTTTTCAATACGTTGCTGTTTTTGTTCTATGCTTTCGGAATAATCCACAGCGTTTCCCGACTTGACAAAATCAAGTTTTTTTAGGTACTGTTGGAAAATCCTTTTATCTGCTTGTTTCATTTTATCCGAGTTCTATTGCCATATCGTTAATATGTTGTTCCTGAAAAGCAATTGTTTTTATATATAATTCGGCATTGCTTGATTGCATGGCAGTAAATATTCTGTCCATAACATAAAGATATGTACTGAGAGTTATACGGCTTGACTTATCAACATTCTCAAGGGTTTTATTCCAATTTGCCACACCTGAATCTATCCGGGCAATTTCTTGTTGTAAATCTGCTCGTCGTTCTTTATCATCTCCGCTTTTTACTGAAGTTTTAAGTTCGTTTTGAAGTCCGATACGATCAGTAGCCAGTCCGTCAATAATTTTTTTAATATTTTTAATCCGATTATCACGGCTTATTGTTTTGGCTGTTCTTGTGGCTTTCCATCCATACTTCTGAACCCATGTTGAAATGGTTTTTTCCGATACTTTTACCATGGGAGCAATGTCTTTGGCTGTTTTGCCCTGCTCGGTATAAAGTATTCTTGCTGTTTTTCTTTCTCTGTCTTTTGCCATTGCTTATGATGTTGTTATATATAGTGCCGATCTTTCCAGATCCTGAATAGTTGTACCTTTTTTAAACTTTCCGAATCTGATAAGACGTTTTAAATCACCTTTTCTTACTGTTATCAGCTTACCCTTATATATGAGTACCAAGTATTTGTACTTTGTAAGTTTGGCTAATTTGTTTGCTTGTATAATTCGTTTTTTTACTTTTCTGTCAAAAAACCAAGCTCTGATTCTTTTAATATCTATGATTGCATATTTTTCCATGCTCCAAATGACTGAATTTTTATTCTGAAATGAGAAAAAGTGTCTAAGGTTTAGACACTATTTTGGTTTTATGCCGTACTCTCCGTTTTTTTACATAAAAATTAACAGAAATGGAAAGATTTGTACTCATAGATGAAAGTTTGACATCCAATAAATTTTGGGTAAGAATTGCAGGTATTGATTTAAAGCAATTCAAAAAAAACCCAATAATGTACTGGATGCACCAACGAGCTTCCGGTTACGATGGTCAAAATCAAGTATTACCGATAGGCAAATGGAAAGACATTAAAACTGAACAAATT
>JAYEIA010000024.1:782-3843 GCA_034659855.1 Bacteroidota bacterium | reverse complement strand
TAATAAGTATTGCTAATTATAACCGGTGTGATAAATCCCTCCAGTTGTCTTCGTTCACAGAGGTTTAATATTATTGTTGAATTATCTGAATGAGGTTTTCTGTCGAAGAAAAAGTCAAGGATTACGTCTGTGTCAATCAATATTTTTTTCATGCCATATATTTTTCGGAAAGTCCTTTTGATAGTTCCTTTTCATAATCAAAAGATTCAGTTGCTTTAAAACTTCCTCGTAATGAATTTATCAAAGGCGAAATGTCGTCAACAACTCTCTGTTCCGTTGTAATGACTTTAAGATAGTTTTCGATTATGTCCGACAAACTGCGTCCTTTTCCTTTGGCATATGACTTTGCTCTCTCGATAATTGATTGCTCTATTGTCAATGTTAATTTTGTATTCACGATTCAATATTTTTGTTAACACGTATAAAGATAATGCATTTTACACGTCCGTACAAATTTATTTTGAATTACACGTGGTCTTATGCTTAATGCCAACTTGTATCTTTAGTGCACAGTAAAACCCAATATCGAATCATTTTATAATAAATTCTTTTTCCAAATAGTAGGGCTTATCTGTTGTCCATGATATTTTTACAATATATCTTCCGGGTTCCAATTCTTCTTTTTTGAATTGTTGTTTATTATCAGTTAACTTTAGTTTATTTGTTGCGTTATTTCATGTAATTAATTTTACCGAGCAAAGATTACAATGTAGTCGTAAAAAAAAAGCCTGTTGAAGCTCCAATAAGATTATTTTTCATAACTTTAAGGTATAAACCAAAAATAAATTAACCATGAAAAAATTAATATCAATAGCTTTACTATTTGTTATTATAGCTGTTTCGGGCTGCTATATGACAAAAAAATCAACGGATTATTACGGCGTAGAATTAAAAGAAAAGCGCTTCGTGTTTTTAGTTGATATTTCAGGCAGTATGGAAAATAAAATTGAGAAAAACGCCAAGGGTATTGTTGTCAGTAAGGCAACCAATATAGTGGCCAATCAAGTTGAGGATAAAATCGGCGGTGAAATTGGCGGTTTAGTAAGTAAAAAAATCAAAAAGTCGCTAACCAAACTTGAAAAGGCAAAAAAGAAAATTATCCCGGTGATTAATGGCTTTACCGATGAACATTATTTTACAATAATATTGTTTGAGAATGATATAAAATTATGGAAAAACGGTATGGTTCAAGCGACGGGCTTTAATAAAAAGAGTGGTGTTGCTCATGTAAAAGCATTGAAATCCGGCGGCGGAACAAATATTTCCGATGCACTTGAAATGGCTTTTGATTTGGCCGGAGACGGAACAAGCGATCCGTCAAAATCACTCAATGTAGAAACTATATTTTTATTGACCGACGGTGAACCAACCGCCGGGAAATATACCAATCCGGATGATATCCTTGAAAAAGTTTCGGTGTGGAATCCCAATCGCCGTGTTACAGTTCATGCTATTGGCTTAGGCGATAATCATGACAAAGAGTTTATGCGAAAAATTGCCGAACAAAACAACGGTGTATATATTGACAAGTAATCGTTAATGCTGTTTCAAAAAAAGCCCCGATAAATTGATGAGAACAGCCGGTGTTGCTCATCATTTATCGGGTTTTATTATGCTCAAGAGAAGAAACTGCTGAGCTTACATTTCAGACTTCGTCTGTTTTGATGTTTACTTTTGGGCAATTTTAAACAAGTTGTCAATGTAAATCAGTAATTTACAAATAAACCTGTACAATTATATCACACAGTATAATGATTCATTAAAATATAACTATACAGATAATCAAAAATAATAAAACAGACGAAGTCTGCATTTATTTTACAACCGTGAATCGTTTGACAAAATGCTTATCTTTTGTTTTTATTTGCAAAATATAAATTCCATCGGGTAAATGATTTACGGAGAAATTAAATTGCTTCCCTGAAAGGTTAGGGTGTATCTGAATAACCTTTCCGGTATAACTAACCAGCCGGATTTGCTGAATTGTATTTGTATTAAAACGTGAGGCTTCAATATTAACCAATGTGCGAGCCGGGTTGGGAAACAATTTAATACTTGCTGCATTTGTCCCTGTTGTACTAAGTATAATGTTGAACAAAATACTGTATTCACGAACGGTTTCACCGTCTTCAGCGGTTACTTCAATAGTGGTCGTTCGTTCTTCTTCCGAGCCTTGTAAATTGGTTGCGTTCTGTATAAGAATTTGTGCATATTCATGATTCGGAGTTCCTAAAACCACCGGAATATCACTGCCTTCGGGCAGATCCATATTGTAATTTACTACAGCCGGGTAAAATCCGTCAATAGTCTCTCCGTTTACCGTAAGGTCGGATAATGTGGCGTCGATACTTGCCGGCAATTTAGTAAAAACGACTTGGTAGCTTAACTCTGTAATTTCATCTTCAGCTGTGACTACAATTGTTGTTGTGCGCTCTTCTTGTGTTCCGTCAAGATTCACAGCCTGCGTGATTTGGATTTGAGCATTTTCATCGGCTGCAAAAGCTGTTACAAGGGGAACCTGAACTTCGCTGAAAGCAACATAATACATGTAAGTATATGTTCCCGAACTGAAACCGGCAATCGTTTCGCCATCTACTTGTAAATCAACCAGCGTAGCGTCATCATTGGGCGGCAGTACATTGAATATTACGGAATAAGTTAATTCGGTGGTGCCGTCTTCTGCCGTTACCACAGCTGTTGTTGTGCGTTCCGGTTCTGTTCCGTTCACATTGGTTGCCGGGAATAGTTGTACCGAAGCATTCGGGTCAGTCGGAGTGGCCGTAACCGGGGGCGTTACGGTAGTTCCGTAGGGCAAGTCATAATTATAGGTTTGTATCCCGGAGTTAAACCCTGCGATTGTTGAACCGCTGACCGTTAAGTTATTGAGTGTAGCGTCATCATTGGGCGGCAGTACGTTGAATATTACGGAATAGCTTAATTCGGTGGTGCCGTCTTCTGCCGTTACCACAGCTGTTGTTGTGCGTTCCGGTTCTGTTCCGTTCACATTGGTTGCCGGGAATAGTTGTACCGAAGCATTCGGGTCAGTCGGAGTGGCCGTAAC
>JAYEIA010000024.1:0-682 GCA_034659855.1 Bacteroidota bacterium | reverse complement strand
CGGAGTTAAACCCTGCGATTGTTGAACCGCTGACCGTTAAGTTATTGAGTGTAGCGTCATCATTGGGCGGCAGTACGTTGAATATTACGGAATAGCTTAATTCGGTGGTGCCGTCTTCTGCCGTTACTAATACCGTGGCCGTTCGTTGGGCTGTTGAACCGCTTAAATTTGTTGCCTGTGTAATTTGCAGTGTAGCAGCCTGATGGTTGGTTACGGCGCTTACTGTAGGCACAATTGTACTTCCGTAGGGCAAATCATAGGTATAATATAAGGTGTTATAATTGAACCCGGGTATTGTGCTGTTGTCAACTTGTAAATCACTCAAACTTGCATCTGTACTGTTGCCGTCAACCGGGACGGACATGTATTCGTTGTCGTTTCCTCTGTTATTATAGGCGTAAAATGTAAACTGAACATTCTGCGGGGCTTCAAAATTATAGTCCGTCATGTACCAAGAACTGATGCTGATATTGTCATCCGAAGTTTCTCCTTCAAATGTGTAGGGGCCGTATGTTCCCCAGTCGTTTCCCTCGTTGTCGGAGATGTCTATATATACATTTTCGGCTATACCGGTATAGGGTGCATCAATGTCTAATTCAAAATCCCACTGTTCAAGATAGTTGTCGTTGTCTTGGTCTATGGTATTGATTGTAAACGCTTCGTAAAACACCGGTGCTTCAAA
>JAYEIA010000023.1:0-17619 GCA_034659855.1 Bacteroidota bacterium | reverse complement strand
TGGTAAAAAAACGCTTCCAGTTAATACAGATGCAGAAAAAATGACTGGTCGTGTTGGAGATTATATTACAATTGAAGAAATTCTAAGTTAATCATCTACAATATTATTCCTGAGTGTTATAACTGACGCTCAGGAATATAAAAATAGTATTTAAAAACACTTATTATGTCTTGATTTAATGAAGAAACAAAGCACGAAACGCTAACAATGTATATAGTTTATGGCGGGTGAAGTGCTAAATATGAGTATTTTAGCATTAAATAAACTTCGGTATAAGTTGAAAGATTTGTGTTTCAAAACCGACACAAAACCATATACTTAACGATATCAGGGTTGTTTTTTGTTGCAATTTGAGGTATGTTTTATGAATTATAAAAAAACTTCACATTTTTTTTAAATTTTAGTTACATTTTTTCAACCCTAGTAGAAAATAAATATGTCATTGTTTTTTTAACCTTAGGCTCTTTTCAAGGAAATTGTTGGTCGTTATATTTACAATACTTCGTTAAATTACGAATTATTAATTACGAACTACAAACTAAGCACGTAATAATCAACACTTTAACTCGCTTACGACTTGCTTTGTAAAGAATTGAATATCAAGTAATTATAAAAATTTAACGAACTATTGTATATGAAACATGCCCAATTTGAGCTTATAATATTACATAACATATTACCTTTATTTAAATCAGCACAATACAATGAACTGCGAAACATCAGTTAAATATTTCTTCTCGTAGCAAAAAATGAGTTGGTTGCCGACCCGGTTTTTATGTAATCATTGATTTGGATTTTGAATTCGTCCTCTTCAGGGTTAATCAGTTTAACTCCGATAGGAACAAAGTAGAATTGAGTTTTTATTCCGGAAAACATATCCGAAAATTTTTGTAATCTCAAGGCATCTTTTTCTGTTGTAATTATTAGTTTGTTTTCGCCTTTAATATTGTCAAACGTATCTATTATTTTGTCAATATTCTTATTTGAAAAGTTGTGATGGTCTTTGAATTTTAAATGGGTAACCGTATTATTTTCTTTTTCAATATATTGAATTAAAGGGGCCGGATTAGCAATTCCGGTGATCAACAAAACCTCAGAATTGTTGACCCGTTCAATGTTTGCTTTCCCCGATTTATTTGTAAATACCGGTTCCGGTTTTTTGTATTCAATGCCGGAAAAGTACATGGTTTGATAAGGTTTCAGTTTATAGTTTTTAGAAACTATTCTCATATCAATCGGTTTCAGCGTGTCGGGTGTTTTAGTAATCAGGATGATATGAGCTCTGTGTAATTCGTTTCTACTTTCTCGAAGTCTGCCGTAGGGTAAATAATAGTCTTTAAAAAGGGGGCGATTATAATCTATAAGAAGAATAGACAGGCCGGGTTTTATTTTTCTGTGCTGAAACGCGTCATCCAGAATGATAAGAGAAATTTTGGGGTCGTTGGTCATTATTTTTTTTATTGCCGAGACTCTGTTTTCTCCGACTGCAACAGTAATATCCGGGTTTTTTTTCTTCATTTGAAGGGGCTCATCACCAATTTGTTCCACCGTTGAGTTTTTGTCCGCAAGAATAAAGCCTTTGGTTTTTCTTTTGTATCCTCGACTGAGTATAGCGACCTTGTATTGCGATTTAAGAATTTCAGTCAGGTATTCTGTCATGGGGGTTTTTCCGGTTCCGCCCACGGTAATGTTTCCGATCGAAATTATCGGAACATAAAATTCTTGAGATTTAAAAATTTTTATATCATAAAGCGTATTCCTTACTTTGGTTATAAAACCATAAATGAGGGAGATAGGATATAATATGAGAAATTTAATAATTTTCAAGAATAGAATATTTATGTGTGAGAACAAATTTCGCCCCGGTAAACCGGGGCGATAAAGATATTAGCTAAATTGAGCGGTTATGAATAAAGAGAAGTGCCAATGTTTTGAGAACAAAAGCGTTAAAAAAAAACTGAGTGCACCAAATAGGTGCATGATGTTTTTTTGTAATGTCTTTGGGTTCAAAAGACTTGTGCTTATCGAAGTTCATAATCACTCATTTTAGGTATTAGTTTATTTCAATAAAATAAGGTAACCTCGCTTGTATTCCTTGGGCTTGGTTCAAATTTGAGAGTTTCTTAATATATTTATACAGGAATCCTGTTTGTTCTTTTGAAATGGCTACTTTGGCTTGGGCAGAAAATTCTTCCATCATCTTTTCAAATTTTTCTTTTTCAGGATAAGCCTTTATTCTGTACTCTCCGTCTCCGGCTTTTTCTTTGGCAATTTGAATGGCTGTATTAAGCCCCCCGTGAACATCGACCAAACCTATTTCAAGCGCATCTTCTCCGCTCCAAACACGGCCTTGCCCAATAGCATCAACTTGAGCTTTTGTCATATTACGGCCCTTTGCGACATGCGTAATAAACGTGTCATAGACTCCCTCAACACTATTTTGAATGGTCTCTCTTTCATAGTCGGTCATTTTTCGGGCAGGGTTTCCAATATCCGAATAGCTGTTTGTTGTTACAACATCAGCATTTATCCCAATGGTATTCATCAATTCTTCCGTATTAAAAAGCAATCCGAAAACACCAATGGAACCTGTAATTGTATTCGGCTGGGCAACTATTGTATCGGCTGCACAAGCAATGTAATACCCTCCGGAAGCCGCTACATCTCCCATAGATATGATAAACGGCTTTTCTTTCTGAGCCAATACGGTTTCTCTCCAAATAACTTCGGAAGCCAGCGCACTTCCTCCCGGAGAATTAACTCTTAGTACAATGGCTTTTACCGACGAATCTTTACGGGCTTTTTTAATTTCTTTGGCCAGCGATTTTGACCCGATTTTTCCGTCAGAACTTTCTCCGGAAACAATATTTCCTTCGACATAGATAACGGCAATTTTATCAGATACAAATTCTTTGGCTTCTTCTTTTTCATTCCTGTTTTCTGCTTTAGAGTAATCCTTGAGTGTTAGTAGTCGGAGTTCTTTTTTCTGCTTAGTCTCGGTTAATTTTTTCAATTCTTTGGTTACCTCATCTTTGTAAAGCAGTCCGTCAACCATTTGGTGTTCTAAAGCCATTTTTGAGCTGCTGATGTATAAGCTGTCAGCCAAAGTATTGAGCCGGTCAATTGAAATACCTCTTTGTTTGCTGATACCTTTAAGGAAAGAGTTCCACAGCGAGCCGACATATTTTATTGTTTGTTCTCTGTTGGCTTCACTCATGGAGTTCATCATGAAGGGTTCAACGGCACTTTTGAATTTTCCGTGTCGGATAATTACCGGTTCAACGCCTATTTTTTCTAACATGGATTTAAAGAACATAATTTGAGCCGACAGTCCGGTGAATTGCAATTCTCCGGCGGGGTTCAAATAAATTTTATCCGCCGTTGAAGCTAAATAATATGATTTATGGGTGTAATAATCGGCATAGGCCACAATAAATTTTTCCGATTCCTTGAATTTAAGCAAGGCATTTCTAATTTCTTCGATTGTTGCCAATCCGCCTAACAGCACAGAGGGCTCTATAAGAACACCTGTAACGTTTTTATCTTCTGCGGCATCCTCAAGCAGTTTAGTAATCTCTGAAATGCCCAGTTTCTTATCTATTTCAAAGGTTTGAAAGTTTGGATTGATACCGCTTCTGTCGCTGAGTTGCTCATTAAATTCGAGATGTAAAACGGATTTTTCTTTTACCGTAATTTTTTTATCTTTTGATGAAGCAATTCCGACAATAATTCCTATTCCGAGAAGAATAATTAAAATTATCGCAAGTAATGAGCCGATGAGACCGGCAAGTGTTGATTTAAGAAAACTTTTCATGGATATATTTTTTAAGGTTCACTTTTGTAAAATAAACTTTACATGCAAAATAACATTTGTATTATATCCGCAAAGTAGAAAAATTATATGATATTTGAAAACTTTAACAGGCCGTAATTTTTTCTACCTTTGTAAGGAATTAATTTTTTATGTATGAGTGATATAATTCAATTATTACCCGATTCGGTAGCCAATCAAATTGCTGCGGGGGAGGTTATTCAGAGACCGGCTTCGGTGGTAAAAGAGCTTTTGGAAAATGCCATTGATGCAGAGGCCGACAGCATTATTTTGAATATCAAAGATGCCGGCAGAACCCTGATTGAGGTCATAGATGACGGAAAAGGAATGTCTGAAACGGATGCAAGAATGGCATTTGAGCGCCATGCAACCTCAAAAATTACAGATGCACCGGATTTATTTCAAATACAAACTATGGGCTTTCGAGGAGAAGCATTAGCTTCTGTTTCAGCTATATCAGATGTATTACTTAAAACTAAACTTCATGGCGAAGACCTTGGCGTAGAGATTAATATAAAGGCTTCGCAACTAATGAGTCATGAAATCGTCTCTTGCCAAGCGGGAAGTGTGTTTTCGGTGCGTAATTTGTTCTTTAATGTGCCGGCCCGGCGTAAATTCTTAAAGAAAAATGCAACGGAATATCAACATATTTTATCCGAATTCAGAAAAGTAGCCTTAGCTTATCCTGAAAAAAATTTCCAATTGATAAGCGACGATGCGGTGAATTATGATTTAAAAGCAGGGAGTTTGCATAATCGAATTGCGGGTTTTTACGGAAAAAATATTAAGTCATCATTGGTGAAAACATCCAGTGAAACGGAGTTTTTGAAAATAACGGGTTATGTTTCAAAACCGGATATTGCTAAGAAACGAAAAGGGGAGCAGTTCTTTTTTGTAAACCGGAGGTTTATGAAAAATCCCTATTTTTTTAAGGCTGTAATGTTGGCTTATGAAGACATTTTGAAGCCGGAATATTTTCCGGGATTTTTTCTCTATTTTGAAATCGATCCGGATCGGATAGATGTAAATATTCACCCGGCGAAAACCGAAATAAATTTTGAGGATGCCAAAGGAGTTTTTTCTGTTATTCGAGCCACGGTGAAAGAGGCCTTGGGAATGTTCAATATTGTTCCTTCCATAGATTTTGATACCGAGGGAATGCCTGATATTCCGTATCATAAATCGGGATATTTTCCGGATTTGCCCGAGCAAGAGCTTGATCAAAATTATAATCCCTTTAAAACGGAACAATCATACACATCAAAAACATTTAAAAGTCGGGTGGGGCAAAGTAAAAATGACCCTTTTGAGATGAGCAGAGAGCATGCGGTGAGTGATTTTGAGAATGAGGACAAGCAAGAGAAATTATTTTATGACAGTGGATCCGGCTCTTCAGAGAAGTATATGCAAATCGGAGGCAGATATATAGCGACTCCGGTAAAGTCAGGTTTAATGCTTATTTCAATAAAGCGGGCTCAGGAACGCATTAAATATGAAGAGTATTTGCAGGAGTTTGAACATAATACCATAGCTTCTCAACAACTGATTTATCCTGTTGAAATTGCGCTGGATACTCCCGATTATGAGTTGTTTTTGACGGTTAAAGAGCAAGTGGAAGCGATGGGATTTCAAATTGGATTGCCTTCGGATTCTACAATTACCATAGAAGCATTGCCCTCATACTTTGAACGTATGGATGAAAGTTTTCTGGTAGAAGAGATTATCAATATGTTGAAAGATGAACCGGAGCGGTTAGAAGAGAATTTTGCCGAAGCATTTGCCGGAATTGTTGCATGCACGGCAGCTTTAAAATACGAAAGAGGGCGCTTGGCTCCTGAGGAAATACAACGGTTGACCGCTCATCTTTTTTCATGCCAAATGCCAAACTATACTAAATCGGGCTTAAAGGTAATAGAAATCGTAACTATGGATTTTTTTAACAGCCGGTTTGGGAAATAGGGGTGAAGGAGTGAAGAGTGAGGAGTGAAGAGTGAGGAGTGAGGGGCGAAGAGTGAGGAGTGAAGAGTGAGGAGTGAAGGGTGAAGTTTATTTAAACTCGTTCTTTTGGGCTTGGTTTTTGCTCGTTCGCAAAAAATATTGAATAAACAGTAAAATAAATTTGGATTTTAACACGGTATCTTTACATTTTGACTTGTTCTTTTGCCCTCTATTCACTTTAAAAAATTCTTAAACAGCGTTGCTATTCGCAAATTTTGTAAAGTAAATAGAGAATAAAATAACTTTGCCTATGCTATCATAGGTTATTTCGTATCCGTTCCTAAATGACTTTTTCGGAGAGGACTCCATGCTGAATTTTATTTAATTCCAAACGGAATTTTTATATTTACACTGATATTTCGGCCAATATTATAATAACCTATCTCCTTTAATGTTGATAAATGGTCGATGTAAATTTCATTGAGCAAATTATTTGCCTGAACAGATAAAGACACGGTTTGATTGGCCCATTTTATATTTGTTCCTATTCCGGCATTCAGCAGAAAATAGCGGTCTGTTTTGGTTTCAAACATAGCCGGATTGTTTTGCTTTGAAGCCCAAAGTCCTCCAATTTTTAAAAATGGTTTTTTCAAGAAAGCTAAGGTTTGGTTTTGAAATTTGAATTCAAATCGCAGTTTATTTTGCGGAATAAACGGAAGATAATTTCGGTTGTCTTGTTTGCCAATTAGATAAGCATAGCTTGTTTTAAAATTTAATCGGTCGACGGGCCAAACATCAATAGTCAGTTCGCCGCCATAAATTCCGGAATTGGTTTGCGAATATCTATAAATTTTATCGCCGCTTGCAATTGTATCGTTCGTTGGGGCAATAAAGATATAGTCGTTAATACGGTTATAAAAACCGGAAATATCAACCATTACATATTTTGAATGAAAATGGGTACTTACATCGGCCTCGTAACTGCGTTGTGATTTTAAATTGGGGTTTCCTTGCTCGTATCTTGTTCCGTGCATCCCGTCTTGTGTTAATTCTGCAATATTAGGCGTACGGTATGCAGAGGCAATATTTGCACGAAACAAGATATTTTTATTTGTGTTGTAAGTTGCTCCGAGAGAGGCACTTATATTTTCATATTCCATATGAACAGCTACTTCATTTGCTTCTGCCTCTGTTGATATTGAGCGAAAATCATATCTGATACCGGCTTGGGTTTTCAGATTTTTAAAAAAAGTATATTGAGCTAAGCCAAAAACTGAGAAATCATTAACATCGGCATCGGGAATTACATGAACGGGGGCTTCATTGTTTCTGTTGGTTTTATTAGATCCCTGTAGTCCCACAATGTATTCCGAATTTGCTGTTGAAGGCAAATAAGTCTTTACTTCATAAGACCATGTGTTTAAGTCAGTATTTATCATTTCAAAATGCGGCATACTCTCATCAGTCTGCAATCGTCTGTTGTTCATTTGGTAAGAAGTATTCAATTCAATTTTATATTTCCTGAAGAATAATTTATTTCTGCTTGAAATCATATGATTGGATAAATCCTGAAACCAAAATTTGTTTTCTCTTCCATTTTCGGTTGTCAGCGGAATGGCATCTCCTACACTCATTCCAAGTTTAGGTTGGTTGTAATCGTAGTATAAGCGGAACAATCCAAAGGATTTGTTTATACCGGCATTGGCTTTAAAACCGGTTTCATTAAAGCGAGTATTAGGCACATAGTTCCCGCTACCGTCTCTGTAGTCCGTATGGCTTTTTATTCCTCCGCATAGGCCCCAGAAAAAACTTTTGGAACTTCCTTTTATTCCGATATTGCTTACAACTCCCTGTGTATTAGAATGGTACTGTGCATTGTAATCGCCGATGATTTTTCCTGTTGAGGCCGGTTTTTCCTTTATTACATTAATTACGCCGCCCACAGCATCGGAGCCATAAAGTAAGGACGCCGGGCCTTTTATTATCTCAATAGATTCTACACCGAATTCATCAATAAGAAAGGGGTGGTTTTCAGAAAATTGAAAATTTTCCATTTTCACTCCATTATTAAGCATCAAAATATTGGTCATTGATAACCCGCGAATAACAGGTTTGGCAACACCTGTTCCCTTAGAAATCATATCAACTCCGGGTACACCGGCGATGGCTTCGATAAAAGTAGGAGAACCAACAGAAGTAATTTCGCTGCTTTTAATCAGCTCAATTTTAATGGCATTTTCGTGTTGCGTTGAGTATGTTCCTCCCGAAATAACAACCTCTTCGGTTTGTAATAGGGCAGGTTCCATTTCAATATTTAATATTGTTTCTGTATTATCGGCAAAAATTGTTTTGATAATGGTTTTATAGCCCACATACGAAACATTAATTTTTATTTCTCCTTTGGGTAAATTAGTCAAAATAAATTCACCGCTTTCGTTGGTCAATGTCCCTTTATTTTGTGCGGGAACATAAACATTGGCAAAAGGTAAAGCCTCATGATTTATTTTGTCGGTTACTTTGCCTTTGATACTGTTTTGGGCAAAACTAAGTTGGTTTATCATTACAAACAGAATAATGATAATCCATGAATTTTTTGCTATTTTCATAGAAATATAAATTTTAAAAGATGGGTAAATAATGAACAATTAATAATTATACTAACGCCTGATTTACAAGTTTTTGTTGATTTAAATCTTGATATAAAGCCTTATAATTTCTATATTCTTACAAGCCGTTTGCAATGTTTCATATCTGTATCTGCGGTGTTTTAAACACACAGGGTTTAGCAGGATACAAATTCCTGTCAGGTGAAAACATACGAGGTGCAGAAGGGCTTTGAAAATTGTAAAAATTAAAATTATCATAGGGCGTTGCCCTATGCTATTTATCACGCTCTTTCAGAGCTTGTTATAACTTTGTGAAGTAGCCGTAGTAATTAAAAAATTACGATTGTTGAAAGCTAACAGGAGGTGCCCGTAAGTAAAATGAGCAGAAAGAAATTATTATACATGCACTTTGAGCGTAAAAAGTATAATAATCTGAAAAATTTTCCGGTTTTATAGTATTCTTCGGAATTTCATTCTTAATAAGTTTGACAAATTCGAAAGCATTTATCGGACACTTTTTATGATTCTCATTTAATTCCGATTTGTCTGTAAAAAGTATATAATGGTGTTCATGCTGTGCATACAAAGCATGCGTTGCTTTTATTAGCAAGGGGCCGAAAAAAATAATCGCCAGGGCTATTGAAAGTTGTTTTTTGTATGCTGTTATTTTAGTCAAAATTTTTGGTTCTTTCTTGATTAGGGGGGGGCATTAATTTTGATTTGTGTGCAAAAATAATAGATATTTGTGTTAAAACCAATATAAATATCTTCATATGCAAAAAGAGAATTTTCTGTGTGTGAATTATGTGTGCAATATACGGAATATTTGTGAGGAAATTCTTTGTCAGTAACGCTGCCTAAATCAAAGACTGTTGCATTTGAAACAACACTTGTAGAATTATTTGCAATATAATCTTCTGAAAAAAATCCAATTGGAATATATTTTCTGTTTTCAGAAGAATGTAGGGGAATTAAAATATAATCCGTATCAGGTTGTTTGTTTTATTAAATCAACTCTAATTTTTCCTGTGCCGGCTAACCGAACAACCTGTTACAGCTCCGCTTATTTCCGGATTTTCGTTAATTCTGCACCTTGTTTAAGTACTGCACTTGCTTATGTTACTAATTCCATAATTTTCCGGTTTTAAAGATTTATAATTTTAATATTTCACTGTTTGTTGTCATTTTTTGTAATTGAGCATATCGGGTCGGGTTTTTCTTGTGAATCCGTAGGGGTCATTGGATAAAATCCAATGATATGAGACTGTGCCGGAGGCATTGTCTCATTTCACAAGAAAAATCCGACCCGATATGAACAATGACGCAGGCATTGTTCATATCAAAATGCTTGTAACAACTATATAGAGCCTCTCTATGAGGCAACAGTAATTATCAAAGTTACAAATGTAAACTATAGCTTACTTCTGATACCCGAATACACTCGAGCGTATCTGTTGGACCAGAAGAAGCCCAAACCTAATCCGGATACAATATGCCAAATTCCCCACATGGCTGCAATGGCTGCTACCCCCCCCATGCCGTCGGGTAAAATTTGTTGGTTAAAAATAAGGACTAAGGCCAAACCGGAATTTTGAATGCCGGTTTCTATGGTTATGGTTTTTAAATCTTTTTTTGGCAGTTTCATCAGCCTTGAGCTTAAGTTTCCCATCAATAGGGCCAAAAGGTTGTGCAACAATACAATGGGGAGTAAGATGTACCAATAGTTGAAAAAATAGTCAGCATTGGCTTTTATAGCAAAAACTACAAAGCCGATAAAAATAAAGATGGAAAGTGTTTTTATCGGGTTAAATATTTTGTCGGTGGTTTTCGGAAATTTTTGAGCAAAAAGTATGCCTATGGTTAAAGGAATTCCCATCAGTATCAGTATGGTTTCCATAACATCGAGAAAAGGAATGACTATGGGGTTTGCCAATGGGAGGCTGCCAATGTACAGGTTTCCCCAGAAGGTAAAGTTTAATGGGGTCATCAGCATGGATAATAAATCGGAAATGGCTGTCAGACTCACCGAAAGGGCTACGTTTCCCTTGGACAGGGAGGTGATAAAGTTTGATACATTTCCGCCCGGACAAGAGGCAACCAACAACATTCCCAATGAAACAGAAACGGGCAGGTTGGCAAAGTAGATAATCAAGAACGTTAAGCCGGGAAGCAGCAAGAATTGAGCGACAATGCCGGTGAGTATGGATTTGGGATTCTTCATTATGCCGCTAAAATTTTTTCGCTTTATACCCAAAGCAATTCCAAACATAATAAAAGCGATGCTGATGTTAAGTGCCAGCAAACTCTCTTGGTTAAAATTTAATTTAACCCCGTCAAGCTCCAGTAATAATTCATTAAAAGTTTCATGCATTTTTTGTCGTATTATTGTATAGTTGGGTTACAATTCTTTGCTCAAATCCTCTTCCTGCCATGTATCGGAAGATTTTTTGTTTCAATTTGTATGGGTTTGTTTCTTGGGTTACTTTTAGTTTTTTTGTAATTAGCCGGGAACAAACAGTTTTGTACTCTACATCATTTATTTTTTTGAGTTTTTTGTCAATAATTTGCTCAGAAATTTGTTTTTGCCTGAGCATATGTTTAATTTTTATTTTACCCCATTTATTGATACCGAATTTATCTTTAATATAGTACTCCGTATAACGCTCCTCATTGATATAATTTTCAGAGAGAAGAATTGTAATAATTTCTTCACTGACAGCTTGTTCAACCCCCCAATCGGATAGTTTTTTTCTAATATCAAAACGACAGAGCTCTCTCCGAGCACAGCTGTTTGCAGCTTTGGCCAGAGCTTTTTCTTTTGATATTATTTTTGAACCTTTGGTTTTCACGTCAACTGATTATTTATTCGGTTGTATTTATTTGTTCGGTACTTGCATTCGTTTCTGAATCTCCCTTATTATATGCTTCGAGTTTTGTTTTATATTTTTTTCCGAATTGGTTCCAGATGGTTACAAATAAACCGGTGATAAGCGGTCCGACCAGAAAACCGATAATTCCCATCCACATCAAACCGCCGAGAATTCCCAAAAAGACGATGGCGGTGTGCATTCCGCTTTTGTTTCCGTCCAATCTCGGACGAATAATATTTTGATTGATTAATACAAGACCGCTCCCTAAAACTAAAATAATGGTACCTTCGGTATAGTTGCCGAGCAATAGTTGAATAATTCCCATCGGTGCCATAATGGAATTTGTTCCTACCATGGGTATTACCGAAAGAATGGTCATAACGAAACCCCAGAAAAAGGGCGAGGGTATATCAAGTACGGCAAAGAGGATTCCCCCGTATATTCCTTCCAAAGCACCAAGCATAAAAGTATTAATAACTACGGCATCGGTTACTCGTTTGATATTTGCGAGCAGTTCATTTTCATCATCGTCGGCGAGTGGTATCAGAAATTGAACTCTCTTGAGTAGTTTTTTTCCGTCGGCAAGCATAAAATAACTCAGAAAAAGAATAACAAAAACATGAATTATCATCATCGTTATCCCGGTAAATGTTTGCTGAATGAGTTCTACACTGTACTTTCCCACCGTACCCATAATATTATTAAATTCATTACCAAGATTTTTAAAATCAATTTTTTCGACAAAACTTTCCGGAATAGGGTAGCTGTTTGCAAAAGCTTGTATGTTTTCTTCAGAAAATTTTTCTTGCAGTTGAGGCCACTCTTGTTTCATCAGCCGGTAGTTGTCGGTAACTTCTTGAGTTAACATATACCCCACAAAAAACAGAGGTATTATTATTATAAGAACAATAAAAATCAGGGTTATACCGGCAGCAAGATGTCTTTTGTTTTTAAATTTTCTTAAAAAAAAACGGTAAGGTCTGTAAAAAAGAATGACTAAAATTACTGTCAACAAAAGATCGGCCAACAACGGCTCTATGACATTGTAAAAGCCAATAGACAAGAGCGTAAGAATTAAAAAGAAGAAAATATCTTGTAAATTGAAACTTATTTTATTCATCACCTAATTGCATTTGGTATAAGAAACAAATATAAGATAATTTTGTAAAGAAGTGAAACTAAGGAATTGTAAGTAATAAATGTTTCATTTGCTAAATTAGGTTTTCTTTTTAGAATTCAAAAAAAGTCAGTAATAGCAGGCTATTTCAGACTTTTTTTTGAGGCATTAAAAAAGAAAACTAATGACGAAACCGGAGTAGTTATTTTTTACAATTCCTAATGCCGGACTATGGCTGAAATCCTAAAGCCCACTATTTATACGAGTACTTCAAAATACGGTGGCTTTTAGTTTTGCATATTCATAATATTAATTCAACAGCATTGGCTTAGATCAGGTGTTAATCGAAGGCTACATATTTGTATCCGACACCCTTAACGGTTACAATGTTTTCCGGACTTATTTTTGTTCGCAGCTTTCTGATGTATACGTCAATTGTTCTGTCTCCGACAATCACTTTGTTTCCCCAGATTTTATCGTATATTTCTTCTCGGGTAAATACTTTATCGATTTCAGAAGCCAGTAATACTAATAGCTTGAACTCTTTTCCGGGAAGATTGATTTCTTTGCCGTTGAAGAGTACTTGATATTTGTGCAGATCAATAATGAGTTTTCCGATTTTTATTTTTTTGGGTTGTTCCAAGACATCCGGTTTACCTCTTTTAAGTAATGCCGCAATACGGCTCAAAAAAACATTTGGCTTCAGAGGTTTTGTAATATAGTCATCGGCACCGGCATCAAATCCTGCTATTTGCGAATAATCTTCACCCCTTGCAGTCAGAAAAATAACTAGAGTAGATTGTGTGTCCTTATGATTACGAAGTTTTTTGCACGTTTCTATTCCGCCGGACTCGGGCATCATAACATCCAAAATTATGAGATCCGGCTTAGATTTCAGTGCTTTTTCATAGCCTTGATTTCCATTGACGGCCGTTAAAACGTCGTATCCTTTTTGAGATAAATTGAAACTCAGAAACTCTAATATGTCCGGGTCGTCATCAACCAATAGTATTTTTTTGCTCATTTTTCAATAATTATAAACTTACTGATTATCTACACTTTCCAGACTAAAATAGAACTTAGAGCCTTCTCCTTTTTCACTGCTTAGTTTTATTTTCCGGTTATGATTATCTATAATGTGTTTGACAATTGAAAGCCCCAATCCGGTTCCTCCGGACTCTTTTGATCTGCTTTTATCGACTCTGTAAAAACGCTCAAAAACTCTGGCTTTATCTTTTTTGGGAATTCCAATACCGTCATCAAAAACATAGACCCAAACTTCATGCTGCTCTTGCTTTATGAATATTTTCGCTATACCTCCTTTTTTACCGTAATGTATGGCATTTGAAATGAGGTTTGACAGTACAGTAAGTATCCTATTTCTGTCGGCCTTTACAAAAATTTCTTCACCTTTTTGGGGAAATTCAAGATGCGTGAGCTTTTTAAGGGCTTCGGACTCATGCATATCCAGAGCTTCTGCTATAAGTTCTGTAAGGTTAAATTCAGATTTTTCCATTTTGAGTTTTCCGGATTCAAGCTGTGAAATGGTTTCCAAATCATTAACAACAGAAATTAATCGTGATATATTTTTGTCGGCTCTGTTGAGAAACTTAGTCAAGATTCTTTTATCTTCAATGTCTTCTTCCAAGAGTGTAGATACATAACCCTGAATATTAAACAGCGGTGTTTTTAGTTCGTGTGACACATTGCCCAAAAATTCTTTTCTGTATTTTTCGTTGGCTTTCAGTCCGGCAATTTCTTTTTCTTTTTGTGCATATTTATTTCTTTTTTTATAGTCATGGGAAAAGATGATAAAGAGTAAATATGATAGAATAGAAATAATTGAAATTATTGATATAGTAAGAGGAACAGGGCTTTGTTTGAGTTGATTTAATACGGCTGTATCAGCAAATACAACGGACAGAAAAATTGTTGTCAGAATAATAATATAGCTTAAGAATATGAAGAGTGTATTTTTTTTCATCTTTTTGTATTTTCGGGTTCATATTAAAAAAACACGACAATTGATTACAGTACAAATGTAAAGATTTATTTGATAGAATGAAACTTGAATTCCGACATAATACCGGACTGCAAACCCAATTTGTTTCGGATATTTATTAAGCGTTTTTTTTCGGCAACTGAACACAATGGCATACAAAACAACAACTTGGCTCAATATAATAATAAAACAGGATAAAATTTTTACAAAATTATTATTTTTTTTGCCCAATTGGATTTATGTATGTTAAATTAATATTAAATTAGCCGTTCAGAGAGTAATGAGTGTAGTTTAAAAAGTTACAAGTTGAAAGTTTGTAAAGTTAAAGTACTAGAAATAAAAGTTCTAAGCTAATAGTAAAATAATTTTTAAAACTCTGTTAATTAATTACATCACTTATTTTCTAAAATAGACATACTTTTTATATCGGACTCAAAATATTGTCTCATTATATCATTAAATAATTAAATCATTTAAAGTATAGTTCGGAGAAATTTAGCTCAAAAATAATTACAGAATTGAATATTAACATAAATTTAACATCGGGCAACGGACAAAATCTAATTCTGCTGTTATTTTTGTTGCCGAAACATATAAATTTTAAAATATATTATTTTTATGGAAACTATTTTTATTGTAATGGTCGGGATTTTAGTCTTGCTGGCTATAGTCGACTTAGTTGTAGGAGTAAGTAATGATGCAGTGAATTTTCTGGTCTCAGCCATTGGGTCTAAGGCCGCTTCTTTTAGAGTAATTATGATAATTGCCAGTTTGGGTGTGCTTTTTGGGGCAACTTTTTCCAGTGGCATGATGGAAGTTGCTCGTAAAGGAATTTTTCATCCGGAGCTGTTTTCTTTTGACAAAATTATGATAATCTTTTTGGCGGTCATGCTGACAGATGTTATTCTTTTGGATATGTTCAACAGCTTGGGCTTGCCCACATCAACCACCGTTTCCATAGTTTTTGAGTTGTTGGGAGCTGCCGTTGCCATAGGTATTATAGTTATGAACCAAAATGGAGAAAGTTTGGATCATTTGGGCAAATACATTAATACTTCAAAGGCTCTTGCAATAATCGGAGGTATTTTACTTTCGGTTGTTGTAGCATTTTCATTGGGAGCTCTGACTCAATATCTTTCTCGCTTATTGTTTTCATTTAATTATAAAGAAACGTATAAAAAATATGGTGCTGTTTGGGGCGGATTTGCCATTACAGCAATTACATATTTCATTCTGATAAAGGGCTTAAAGGGATCTACCTTTGCCGGAAAGGGTACTGATATATATACTTGGGTAACATCAAATACATGGACCATAGTAGGAGCCAGTTTTGTCGCTTGGAGCCTTATTCTTTCGGGTTTACAATTTTTACTGAAAGTTAATATTCTTAAAATTATAGTACTTGTCGGAACATTTGCTCTCGCTATGGCTTTTGCCGGCAACGATTTGGTTAACTTTATCGGAGTGCCTTTGGCCGGGATTTCGTCATTTAAGGCTTGGGTTTCTTCAGGAGTTGAGCCCGACGCATTTATGATGTCGGCTTTGAGCAAGAAAGTACCAACCGGAATTTTGTATTTGCTTTTAGCAGGAACCATAATGGTTGTTACCTTGTGGATATCCAAAAAGTCTAAAGCTGTTACAAAAACTTCCTTGGACTTGAGTCGTCAATCTCACGGCGATGAGAGATTTGAATCCAATGCCTTGGCAAGAGCTTTAGTCAGATTAACCATAAAAATAAATAAGTTTTATGAGCGCAATGTTTCGGAGGGTACAAGAAAAAAAGTTACCAAACAATTTGATTTGTCAAAAGAAATTAAAGAAAAAGATCAATCGTTTGATTTGATTAGAGCTTCGGTAAATTTAATGGTGGCGGGTATTTTGATCTCCATCGGAACATCGTTGAAGTTGCCCTTATCTACAACCTATGTTACCTTTATGGTGGCCATGGGAACTTCTTTGGCCGATAAAGCATGGGGCCGAGAAAGTGCTGTTTACAGAGTAAGTGGCGTGGTTACGGTTATTTCGGGTTGGTTTGTTACGGCATTAGTGGCCTTTACGGCGGCATTCATTTTTGCCAATATTGTTAACTGGGGCGGACTTCCATCAGCATTGGTATTACTTATTATTGCCGGAATATCAGTGGTAAGAAGTCAATTTGTGATTTCTAAAAAGGAGAAGAAGAAAGCGAGAGAAGCTAAGAAAAAAGAAAAAGCTCCAAAAACAATCATTGCAAATTGCGGTTACAATGTTGTGAATGTCCTGAATTCAGAAGAACAGATTTATCGAAAAGCCATGAAAGCATTATTTAATCATGACAGAAAGGCATTGAAGAAAATGTTGAGCGTTGAAGCGGTCATAGGTGCCAGAGCAAAGGAGTTGAAAGATAATATTTTTTCGACGATAAAGCAACTGGAACAAGGCACCGTGGATACAGCTCCATACTATGTTCAGGTTTTAGATTATTTACGAGAGATTACTCACTCGCTTCATTATATCGTGGAGCCGGCTTTTAAGCATGTTGATAATCAGCATAAACCAATGCAAAAAGAGATGTATGAGGGCTTTGATCAACTTCAGGCCGTTAAGTCAGACTTATCGCGAATGATAATTGACGCCATTTCCGATAAAGATTATAGCTCTTTGGATGATATTTTTAAAAAACAACAAGAATTGCTTTCAATTACGAAGAGCTTAAATAAGGCTCAGGTAAAACAAATTAAGAAAGGAGATATCGGAACAAGAAACAGTATGTTGTTTTTTAATATTTTGGCTGAGACAAAAAATACATCCCTGTTTATGGTGAATCTAGTAAAATCACATCGCGATTTTATAATTGAGTATAATAAAGGAGAAGCATAAATTTTACATTGGTTTGCCGAGAAATAATTTTTAGAAATCTCGAAAATCAAATAATAAAACGCTTACGGACTTGTCCGTGAGTGTTTTGTTTTGCATCGACATTATATCGACATTTCAATTGTAACGTTTTGCTAAATAATAAGAAAACCTCCGCTCGCACGCGTTTGTAACGCGTGCGTCATATCTCAAATTATAACTTTCAAGCATTTTGCAAATTATGTTTCTTTTTTATGTCCTTCGCTCGTGCACGTTTGTAACGTGTGCGTCGTATGAAAAAATCTGTAATTTTATGACGATGTAAAAAAGAACACTCAGCTTACAATGACATTATATCAGTACTTCAATTAAGGCATGTAGTTTAATCATAAGAAAATCCCCAAAGCTCCGCTCGCGCG
>JAYEIA010000022.1:0-17744 GCA_034659855.1 Bacteroidota bacterium | reverse complement strand
AGCCTTAATAGTAGGCATGGCCAAAGTTCTCAAAAAAGAAGCCGTTTTACCCATGGTAGCCTTCTATGTTTTTATTCATTTCGGGAAGCCGGCACTTGAAGCTATCAGCTCATTTTTTGGCGGTTTCATATTGGGAATCCACTCCTATTATACCAAAAATATTATGGGCGGAATAATTATCCATATGGGTATAGCATGGCTCATGGAGTTGGCAGCCAATATTCAACATTTTTACGGATAAAAAAAATTATCTAAATTCGCAAAAAACTAAACCATGCGCATTGATATAATCTCAGTAATGCCCCAACTATTGGAAGGTCCTTTTACTCATTCAATTTTGAAAAGAGCACAAGACAAAAATCTTGCAGAAATTTATCTTCACGACCTTAAAAACTACTCTTCAAATAAACATCATCGGGTAGATGATTACCAATACGGCGGAGGTGCAGGCATGGTAATCCAAATAGAACCGGTTGATAAAATTATCAGTCAATTGACTTCGGAAAGAACCTATGACGAGATAATTTTTACAACACCGGACGGCGAAGTTTACAATCAAGCAAAGGCAAATTACTGGTCGGGCAAAAAAAACTTCATTATATTATGCGGACATTATAAAGGAATAGACCAACGCATACGTGACAAGTACATTACTTCCGAAATATCGGTAGGCGACTACGTTCTCACCGGCGGAGAATTAGCCGCAGCCGTTATTGCCGACAGCATCGTAAGGCTGATACCCGGTGTTATATCTGATGAAACCTCTGCCCTATCCGACTCCTTTCAGGATAATCTGTTATCACCACCTGTATATACTCGTCCGGCGGAGTATAAAGGAATGAAAGTTCCGGCTGTTCTCTTGTCCGGGAATTTTGCCAAAATTGATAAATGGCGTATGGATAAAGCCGTTGAAAAAACCGAAAACCGCAGACCGGATTTATTAGAGCAACGAAAATAAAGGGTCGTATATAAGAGCCTGTATTACCGGTTAATTCTAATTTCATATTAATAATTTGGCACAATATTAGTATTCTTTATACTAAATGAAATAAATTTAAGCAATTGTCATCAAAAATAAAATTAACTCACCAATTTATTTGATACATTTGCTGTATAAGATAAACATTGAGTAAGATGAAAGAAGAACAAAAACAAAGTCATCCCTATAAATACAAATCCCTCAAAGTGTATTCCTCTTCTGAGTGGATGTTTCAATCAACAAAAAAATACAGAAAAGTTTTTGACAAATCTGAGGTTACCTACCTTAGGTTTCATTTTGCTTTTTATAATAAAGAATTTGATGAAAAAGACTGGTCGGCAAAAGTTAGCATCATATCCACTAAAACGGAAAATGGGCAACGAAAAGAAATCTGCACGCTGAAAAATGACATTACCGTTTCTAAGCTGAAGAATGTTATCAATGTGTATGAGAGTTGGGGAGTTGATAATCCCGGAGGATTTTGGAAGGCCGGTGATTATACCTGTGAAGCATATATTGACGGAGAATTTGTAAGTTCACAAAATTTCCATATTTATGATATCGGAAAAGTTCTGCCCGGAGAAAACCCCTACTTTGAGGTTGTTGGTCTAAAACTTTATGAAGGGAAAGGAGCCGGGGTTTTAAAATCAAAAAGAGAATACCTCAAAGTTTTCGATTCAACAAAAACACATTATGTTTGGTCTGAAATAACCATAAAACCTAAAACCAATACGAAGTTTCAATTTGAATACTTTACTAATTATTTTGATGAAGCCGGACACCCGAAAGCAACCACTGAAAATTTTGAATTAATTCCGAATGGTAGTAAGGGTAAAGTATTGAGTTTTGTCAGAGGATGGGGAAATGAGCAACCCGGTTCTTGGAAAAGTTCCGGCTATTCCATAGAGATAATTTTTATGGAACATCTGGTTATCGGCGGAATAATAAGCTTTTCAGCGAAGAAAAAACTCGGCGATATTGAAGTTTTTAAGGGCAGTAGATTCAAAGGAGAAAGATTTATACCTCCCACCCAAGCTCCTGAGGTTAAAGCCGACGAAACACTTCAAGACATTGTAGCCCGGCTTGATGAACTCATCGGGCTTAAAGAAATAAAGCAAAATATTAAAGACCATATCAGCTATTTGGATTTTCTGAAGCTCCGTAAAGAGAAGGGAATTGTTGAAAATCAAGAAATAAGTCTGCACAGCGTTTTTACCGGAAATCCGGGAACAGGAAAAACGACAGTTGTAAAACTACTCGGAAAAATATACCAAAAGAAAGGCCTTTTATCTAAGGGACATGTCCACGAAGTTGACCGAGCTCACTTGGTGGGGGAATTTATTGGGCAAACCGCCCCCAAAGTAAAAAAAGCCATAAAAGAAGCCAGAGGCGGTATCCTTTTTGTCGATGAGGCATACATGCTGGTGAGAACCAGAGATGACAACAAAGATTTCGGAAAAGAGGTTATTGAAGTGCTTGTAAAAGAAATGTCTGACGGCCCCGGAGATATTGCCATTATGATGGCAGGTTATCCCAAAGAAACCATGTATATGGTTGAAAGTAATCCGGGATTAAAATCTCGTGTGAAATACTTTTTTCATTTTAATGATTATACACCGGATGAACTTATTGACATTGCCGTTTACGCACAAAATCAGAAAAAGGTAACAATGACTCCTGCGGCAAAAAAAGAGTTGAAGCAAATGCTTACCAATGCGTATCGTAAACGGGATCACACCTTTGGAAATGCTCGCTTTGCCTTCTCACTCGTAGACGAGGCCAAAATGAATATGGGACTGAGAATTATGAACAAAGGCAATATTAAAAAGCTGACAAAAGCCGGGGTTTCAAAAATAAAACTGGAAGATGTAAAAAAGATAGCCGGCGAGGATACTTTTACCTCATTAAATCTGACTGTTGATCAAGAATTACTCAATGAGAGTTTGTCGGAATTGGACCAAATGGTTGACATGAATGCGATAAAACAGCAAATTTATGAATTGATAAAACTGGTAAAATATTACAAAGAAACCGGAATAAATGTATTGAACAAATTCTCGCTTCACTCGGTTTTTACCGGCAATCCGGGAACCGGAAAAACAACGATTGCTCGAATATTCGGCAAAGTATATAAAGCTCTGGGACTGCTGGAAAGAGGGCATATCACTGAAACCGGAAAAGAGGGACTCGTCGCCGGATACGTCGGGCAGACGGCTCTTAAAGCTGAAGAAATGATAAAAAAAGCTATGGGAGGCGTTTTATTTATTGACGAAGCCTATGCACTTGCCGGAAAAGGAGGACACAACAGCTTTGGGCACGAAGCCATTGAAGTTATTTTAAAAAACATGGAAGACTATCGAGGAAAATTTGCGGTTATTGCTGCCGGATACCCGGATAATATGGAGCAGTTTCTGAAAATGAATCCGGGTTTAAAATCTCGGTTTGACCGGACACTGAACTTTGAAGACTACTCTGCCGATACATTATATGAAATCTTGGAGTATATGCTGGCCCAAGAAAAATTATATCCTGATGAAGAAGCTCAAAAATACTTGAAGTATTACATCTCAAACCTTCATAAAAAGAGAGACAAGTATTTTGGCAATGCCCGCTCGATGAGAAAAATTGCAGAACAAGCCGTAAAGAAACAAAACTTAAGAATGGCTGATATGAGTGCACAGCTCCGCACAAAACAAGTTCAAAAAACGTTGACAAAGGCCGATATCGAAAAAATTGATGCTGTGGAAGATATTCAAAAAGCTTCGGGGATTGGGTTTGCATAATGTTCCGGCTACATGCCGGCAGACATAGATTTTCGGTGGTTTGAGATAGTTATTAGTTTGTTCATATCGGAGTATGACCTGCTTGCATTTTAACTATTATTGGATTTTTGTGCTTTACTCTAAAGTTTGAATCTTATTTATCAGATGTTTCGATACTGTTCTTTTTATATTGTCGATAGTAGCAGACATAAAGAGAATGTGATACTCATTGTCAATTTCAAATAGAGTTGTTGAATAACTATCTGTATTTCTTTCCACTATTGTCAAAGAATAACCGGAATCATTGATTTGCAGTGTACACAAAATTTTACAATCAATCTTTCTGTCAGCTGATTTTAAAGAGAGCAATTTCTTTACCCACTGAATTTCTGTAATGTTCTCCTTTTTTTAAGTCATGACCAAATATTTGGTAATCTTTACTCATTACTTATGTGCTTTTTAGTATTTATTCTCGATGTAAATAATAATATATCATCGAGTTAATTATCTTTTCAAGTTCATTTTTTGTATAAAAATTTTCATAATAACGCTTAAAAACATTAATTTTTAAATCTAATTCTGATATTTCCGGTTCTTTTTGCTTTATGCTGCTTTCAACCATTACACGACCAAAAGCAATTGTTTCGGCTCCAATTAAAAAGCGTTCGTTTGATGTTTTTGAAAAAAAAATCTTTCTTTGTTTTTGAACCATTTCAACAGTTGTGTCAAGCATCTTGTAATAGATTAAAAGTTTTTAAATTCAATTTTTTACACCATTTTTTGATGTAGTTTGTGTCGATATCCGGTTTTGCCAACAAATTCTCAATATCGTTTATTTGTTTATCACTCTGAAATTGTTGTATCCACTCAATTTTTGAAATTGTTAAATCTTCCGGTGAAACAATCCAAACATCAAAATCTGCAACTTTGGTTTTAAATCTTCTTTGAAATTCTAATTTTCGATACGCTGTGTTTTTGCGAAGTACAAAATCTACTTTAAAACCGGTTTTATGGTCAATGACATTAAACATTCCTAAATGCTTAGTTTCTTCTTTTACTGAGTCCTTATTCAAATAATAATTATCTCCGAAAATAGACAAAAAGTCGTTTAAATTTTCTTCATGTAATTCAACTACGATATCAATATCCATCGTCATACGCAGAATCGTATAATTATTAAGTGCAATACTACCTGAAAGCATATTAAGGTATATGTTTTCTTTCAAGTGATTGAGTAATCCGTTTTAATAAGTTTTAATCATATTTATAATTTTTTATAAAATATCGTTACCTATTTTTATATTAATATGGTATCCCGTTATGTTGTCTTTTATCCGGAGTGGTGAATTAATCCCAAATTTTCCCATTTCATTGATCACTATTTTATAAAAATAAACCAAATAATACTGTCTTGCAAAGTTTTTTGAAAATGACTTTTCTCAGCATGAAACCAAATATTGTAATTGTACACTTCCCCCGGATAACTGACTAAGGAGCTGTGCAAAAATAAATTTGCTTTTTTAACAAACTAATTTATTATTTTACAACTCAAAAAAAGTAAGTAATAGCGGGTTATTTCGTCTTTTTTTGAGGCGGTAAAATGATACAATTAGGACGCTGAAAATGTGAAGTTATTTTTGTACAGCACCTATGGAACGGAAATAAAATAACTTTGCCTTCGCTTTCATAATTTATTTCGTATCCGTTCCTAAAGCTGAGAATGAAATAGCCAAATATAAAAATAAAAAGGCTTTCCGTCTCCAATTAAAATTATCTGCACGGTTTTTGTACTTGTTGAAAGAACAAAACAAAAGCAAATATGCTCACACTCTTTGCCCAAGAGATCAGGCAAATACCTTTTATTCGGATTGTTGTTCCTTTTATTTTGGGACTTATAGTAGAATTATATATCCCGGCTTCGGCGAACTTTCTTACTCCTGTGTTTGCTTTTTTTATTGTTTTATTGGTTGTAATTTTTGTGTTTTTTTCAAAAAACACTTACAAAAGAAGACTGTGGAACGGCTTGTTGCTGTACCTTGCCGTATTCACTTTTGCATTAATTCGTGCTGAAACAGCTTCTGTCAGTATCCCGGAAATTCTCAATCAAAAAGTCATCGTAAAAGCCACATTAATTGAACCGCTGACAGTTAAAGCCAATTCCGAAAAAACGGTTTTAGAAAGTAAGTATATTACCACTAAAAATAAAACCGTCCATCAGTCATATAAAATACTGACCTATTTTGAAAAAGACAGTACAATAAAATTAACATACGGAGATCAAATACTATTTACCACTACATTATCCGAATTAAAAAATCCGGGAAATCCCGATGAATTTGACTATGCCGGTTACCTTAGAAACAAAGGAATAACGGCACAATGTTACATCGAGGCTGAAAATTTTGAACGCATTGATTCGGCCCAAGGAAATAAATTAATCGCTTTTGCACTACAGACCAGACAGAAACTATCCGGTATATACAAAAGAAATCATATTGCCGGTGATGAGCTGGCTGTCTTATCGGCTTTAACATTGGGAGATAAATCAGAACTTGAACCCGAGACAAAAACCGCCTATGTCAATGCAGGAGCCATGCATATATTGGCTGTATCGGGTCTTCATGTCGGAATTATCTATGTTATTATCAGCTACATTCTTAAATTTTTGAAGAAATTTAAAATTGGCAGATACAAAGTGGGCATTGTAATTTCAGCATTACTCACACTTCTGGTGTTATGGTTTTTTGCATTTCTTACCGGATTTTCACCCTCGGTTCAAAGAGCGGCCGTTATGTTTAGTTTTATAACCGTTGGAGATGCACTGCAAAGGCGAGTAAATATTTATAATTCTTTGGCTGCTTCGGCCTTTGTACTTTTGGTGTACAATCCCCGGCTTATTTTAGCAGTTGGGTTTCAATTATCTTATATTGCAGTCCTTTCCATTGTTTATATACAACCCCGGTTGGAACAACTCCTCACCTTCAAATTTCTGCCGCTTCAGAAAATTTGGGTACTGACCACAGTTTCCATTGCGGCACAAATCGGAACTTTGCCCATTTCATTAATGTATTTTCATGTATTTCCCAATTGGTTTGCTTTATCTAATCTGATAGTAATTCCTCTCGCAACAATAATCGTCTATACGGCTGGTCTTATGCTCGTTGTTTCCGGAATTTCATTTTTGTCGGAGGGTATTGGTTATGTTTTAAAATTCGTGGTCAAATTATTAAATCTTGCGGTCGATTCAATTAATAATCTCCCCTATTCCGCCACAAAAAATATTGCATTTGAACTAACGGATACACTTTTTTTGTATGTCATTATTATCGGCATACTTATTTTTTTTCAATACAAACAAAGGAAACATCTTTTTTATACATTCGGGCTCATTGTTATCTATTTTGCTTTTCTGGTAAACCATGAGCTGATCCAATATAAACAGCACAAAATGCTGGTTTATAATGTTAGGAAATCTTCGCTTATTCAGTTTGTCCACAATAATAAAATACTCAATTTTGGTGATTCTCTTCTCATGTCCGACAACCGCTATGATTATGCCGTAGGTAATCACCTGAATAATATGGGTATTCGGACGTCCGATTTCTACAGATTAGACTCCGCAAAATCAATTCACAACGAGTTACTTTTCAAAAAAAATGAGTATATTCTGTACGGAGATAAAAAAATAGCTTTGCTGTCGAAGAAAGAACAAAGTTTATTTATTTCAGATACTTCTGTCCATTTGGATTGTGTGATACTTTCGGGCAATGAATATTTTTTTATCGCTGATATTCAAAACTTGTATCGACCGGATATTATTGTATTTGACTCGTCAAACAAACTCAACAGAATAGAACGGTGGAAAGAAGAATGCGACACGCTGAATCAAGCCTTTCACTCTGTGCCGGAACAAGGGGCTTTTGTGCTGGATTGCAGATGATTAAACAGGAAATCACGAATAATCAGCCCCGATACGCCTGCTCCGATTTTAAATTCATTTGCTTTAAAACACCGGCAAATTCATAGAATGAAGAACAACGGGATGTATTACCCGAATGTATGACTGAAACCGTATTGTTTTTATGTAAAATACAATGGACGGGGGAATTATTGTCGGCCGCTTTTAATTTGCAATTTACTCTGCCGGCTGCTTTTACGGCAGATTTTACAAAATCATCCTCAGCACCCTTATTAATATAGAACAATTCATATAAAAAAAGCTGTTGCTTTCGGTATTGCCCGCTTTGTGAATCAAATGAAAATCCGGGCATTAAAAATAAATCCTCAAAGCTGTTTTTTAAAATGAAGTCTTCCGGGGCTCCTTCCAAAATATGATTATTTTTAAACATCCATATTTTATCGGCCTGATTGACTGCCGTCGGAATATCATGTGTAGAATATATTATTGTTTTTTGTTTCTTTTGGGCCAAGTGTGCCAAAATCCCCAAAATTGAATAGGTGTTTTCAGGGTCCAAAAAAGATATGGGTTCATCTAAAATCATGAGCGGTGTATCTTGTGACAAAGCACCGGCTATTGAAACTTTTTGACGTTCGCCGTCGCTGATTTCAGAAATAAATGCTCGCCGCAAATGAGATATGCCAACGGTTTGCATGGCCTCCTCTACAATCAATCGATCCTTAGTAGTCAGTCTGCCCCTATAGCCTGTATGAGGGTATCTTCCGAGCATTACCAGTTCTTCAACAGACATATAGCGATTACTGATATTGGAAGTTGAAACAAAACTGAGAATCTTAGCCCGTTCAGCTTGACTGTATGATTCTATAGAACTTCCCAGTATTTGTAAATCACCGGCCACTCCGCTCAAAATACCAACCAGCGTTCGAAGCAAAGTACTTTTGCCGCTGCCGTTGGCTCCTATCACGGCAACTGTCTCCGATTCTCCGGCCGAAAGATTTATGTTCTCCTGAATACTCTTACCTGAATATCCGACGGATAAGTCGATACACTTTACAGTCCTATTTGTTTCCAAGCTGTTCAAAATAATATCAGATAATTTTATTCAGTTGCAGTCTTTATGCGGAATGCCTGCGGTTATATAAAAACAAAAGTTGACAACCCCAAAGCATATTTTAGTATTTCTACTTTGGAAGTTAAAACAAATTGAAAATTAGCCCGGAAATCTAAATTAATTCAGTATGAGTTTTCAGTGACGGGCTGAAAGCCCGGTTTATTTCAACCCAAGGCAACGCCTTGGGCTATTCTCATTTTTAGTGTCACCTTGTAAAGGCAACTAATTAATAAATTGCCCTTGCAGGGCGAACAAGCTCGTTTATTCCGAGCCCGGCGCGTTGCACCTGGCTGAATTAAATTGCTCTTTCAGAGCGTTTCCAAACGTCGTAAAGTAGAAATAATTAACCTCAAGCGATAATGTAATCTTTAATGAGTCCGGTCTCGTATGTTTTATTTCAGTACTACAAGTTATGTACTTAATTATCTATGTTTTGTGAATTATTTTACAATTAACTTGAAACTCTTATTTTTAGCACTATAACTTTATAACTTTCAATTTTATAACTTTTTAAACTGAACTCTTTATTATCTTAACACAACATTAACTCCGGCGAAAGGGAGTACCAATTGGAAATCGTTATTTCTGTCTTGGAATGAAAACCCGGCATTGGCATATATCTGAGCATGAGAATAGTTAAGAATTCTATATCCTCCCTTTAATTCAGCCGACCAAAATACAGGCACTGCGTTTACGTAATCATAGACAAATCGGCCTTCAAGATTGGCTGTATAGGCTTTATCCATAAATGCCCCTTCAAAGCCGAGGAAACTTTCGTGAAACAGGCCTTCGGAATCTAAATCATACAAAACGCCTTGACCAATAGCTAACTTAAATGAATTACTCGGAATGATATTAAATTCAGCCAAAGCATGCACAACTTTATAGGAACTGGTTGTAAAATCATCGGTTGTAGTCCGATAATCCATTGAAATATCTCCGGAAAAAGCCCCGTAGTTTGCTCTTATTCGAGGCATTCCGACCAAGTAGTTCTCTGCTGCTGTTTCATCTGTGGGTAGAGTATAACCTATCATCGGCATAATTTCAAAAGACATTGTATTATCAATTTTACTTGATGACAGTAAATTCTTATGGTACTGACCGACCATAGCACTTCCGATACCAAGCACGGAGCTCATGCAATTACTGCTTCCTCTGTTGTTGTCATCATTATTATTGTTATTATTTGTGCCGCCACCGGTACTGCCGCCGTCGTTGGTTTTTTGCCCCAAGGCCATTCCGATAATCAATAAAAAACTTAAAGCTGTCAGAGTAAATTTTTTCATTATGTTCTTCTTTAAATATTATATTTGTAAAATTACAAAATTAATAATATTTATGAATAAAAATTTCAAAAAATATATGTTATGGGCTCTTGCTGTTTTGGGTCTTGCCGGGGTTGTTTTGGCTATTTATTTGTACAGAACAATTTTAAAGCCCAACGTCAATAAATCAACAGAATTGTACATAAAAACCGGAACCGATTTTAATGAACTCAACACTCAATTGTATAAAGACAGTATTCTTATCAATCCAAAGTCATTCATTTTAACGGCCAAGCTCAAGCGGTTTAATTCCGGTGTAAAACCCGGACGATACATTTTGGACAGAAAAATGAACAATAATGATTTGATAAATCGGATAAGAAGCGGTAACCAAGACCCGGTATCCGTTACCTTTAATAATATAAGAACACTCAACGAATTAGCCGGAAAAATATCCAAGCAGATTGAAGCAGATTCTGTTTCTATTTTGAGTTATCTCGAAAATGAAGATAATATTTCTGAGAAAGGGTTTACGAAGAAAACTGTTCTAACCGCTTTCATGCCCGACAGCTATGAAATGTATTGGAATACCTCGGCAGAAGAGTTTTTTGATCGTATGACGAAAGAGTATAGTAGTTTTTGGACTGATAAAAGAAAAGCAAAAGCAGACAGCATAGGACTCAGCCTCAAAGAAATCTCTGTTTTGGCTTCTATAGTTCAAGCAGAACAATCTAAGTATAATGATGAGAAACCTACGATTGCCGGTTTGTATATCAATCGGTTGAAGAAAAACATTGCTTTACAAAGCGACCCGACCTTAATTTATGCCACAGGAGATTTCTCAAAGAAAAGAGTGCTTATCAAAGACAAAGAAATTGATTCTCCTTACAACACGTACATGTATCGAGGATTGCCACCGGGACCGATAAATTTGCCCGAAAAATCATCCGTAAAAGCGGTTTTGAATTATAAAAAACATAACTATTATTACATGTGTGCAAAGGAAGACTTTTCGGGCTATCACTACTTTTCAAACAGTCTGTCAAAGCATGAATATTACGCAAGAAAATATCGTGTCGCATTAAACAAACGAAAAATTTATAAATAAAACCTGATAAAGGTTACATGAGTTCAGTTTAAAAAGGTATTAAGTTGAAAGTTTATAATAAACGCCATAAGTTTTTGCTGTTTATACCCGTCTGACCGCTTTGAGCGGTCTGACGGATTTAAGATTACAGCATTTACATAAGACGTTTATTATATAAACGTTAAAGTGATAGAAATAAGAGTTTTAAGGGAATTGTAAAATAGTTTATAAATCTCTGATAATTAAGCACATAACTTATTTTGCTAAAATAGAATATACTTTTTAGACCGAACTCTTACATAAAATAAAACTATTAGTAATGAGTGATAAAAAAATAAGATTACAAGTAGAATCCGAAGTTGGGGAATTGGAAGGAGTTATTGTGCATACCCCGGGTTCTGAAGTCGAAAATATGACTCCGGGAAGTGCTAAACGAGCATTGTACAGTGATATATTAAACCTGAAAATTGCCGGCCAAGAATACAAGGAATTTAAAGGGGTACTTCAAAAAGTGACCAAAACTTTCGAGGTTCGCGAACTCCTTGAAGACATCCTGGACAATACCAATGTCAGAAATCATCTCATTGATAAAATTACAGACTCTTGTAATGCCCCGGCCATAAAGACTTATTTACTTGAAAAAGATCCGCAAGTTTTGTCAAAAGTTCTCATCGAAGGCGTGCCGATGGAGGCCAACTCCTTAACCAATTACTTGGATAAAAATTACTTTGAATTGGATCCGCTGCATAATTTGTTCTTCACCAGAGATGCTTCTTCTGCAATTCTAAACTCTGCGCTGATTAATCGTATGGCAAGCCCTATTCGCAAAAGGGAGTCTTTAATAATGGAAGCCATTTTTAATTATCACCCGAATTTTTTAACCAATACCGTAACTCCTGAAAACAGTCGTCATTTTAATGAAGACATCAGAATGGAAGGCGGCGATATTTTAGTAGCACGCAAAGATGTTCTGCTCATAGGCATGGGCTCCAGAACCAGTTCGCAGGGTATTGATTATTTAGCGAAAAAAATTGAAAGTCGAGAACAAACTCGACATATTATTGTGCAGCAACTGCCGACCTCTCCGGAATCTTTCATTCACTTAGATATGGTTTTTACACTAATAGATAAAGACCGGTGTGTGATTTTTGAACCGCTGATTACAAAGTTAAATAAATATGCCACTATACACTTGACGGTTGATAACGGTAAAATTACATCCATAAAAGAAGAAGACAATATTCTGTACAGCCTGAAAAAATTAGGCATGGATCTTAAGCCCATCTACTGCGGCGGTCATTTAACCCATTTTCAAGAAAGAGAACAATGGCACAGCGGTGCCAACTTTTTTGCATTTGCTCCCGGAAAAATTATCGGATATGAAAGAAACTCCCATACTATTGAAGCCCTGAACAAAGACGGCTTTGAAGTACTGCAAGCCCTTGAGGTGGTTAACGGGAAAAAGCACCCGAAAGACTATAAAAAATGTGTGGTTACCATTCAAGGCTCTGAATTATCCAGAGGGGGCGGCGGTGCTCGGTGCATGACCATGCCGATAAAAAGGAAATCACTATAACCCGAAGTTCTCTAACTTATTAAATTTATTTCCATGAACAAAACGAACAATACATACAAAATTATATTCTTCGGAACACCGGAATTTGCCGTGCAGAGTTTACAGGCTTTGCATGAAGCAAATTTTGATATTGCCGCAGTGGTAACTGTGGCAGACAAACCGGCCGGGCGAGGCAGAAAGCTCAGAGAATCAGCCGTTAAAAAATATGCTCAAAAGCACGACTTAACCCTATTACAGCCCACAAACCTTAAAAGCCCTGATTTTACGAACGAGCTAAAACGTTTGAAGCCGAATTTGCAAGTTGTGGTTGCATTTAGAATGCTGCCTGAGGTTGTAATCGACATTCCCAAAGACGGAACTGTAAACCTCCACGCCTCCCTCCTGCCTCAATACAGGGGTGCTGCACCCATTAATCATGCGATCATGCAGGGAGAAAAAGAAACCGGTGTAACGACATTCTTTATTAACCAAAAAATTGATACCGGAAATATTCTGTTTCAGGAGAAAGAGAAAATTGATGAAAACGACACCGCCGGCTCTCTGCACGATAAACTTATGCTCACCGGAGCCAAGTTATTAAAGCATACGGCGGAAAGAATAATGTCGGCTGACTACGAAACCAAGAAACAACGTGATTTATTCCCAAAGGATGCAGAACTGAAAAAGGCTCCCAAACTATACAAGGAAAACTGTTATATTAATTTTTCAAGAAAAACACAGGATGTCTATAACTTTATTAGAGGGCTTTCACCCTACCCTAATTCCCGTTTTATACTAAAAAATAAAGAAACAAACGACGCCTTGCTGTGCCAAATTATTCAATCCGAACCGGTATATAATTCTGAAGGAGGGCCGAGCAAAAGAATTAAAACCGACAATAAAAAATATTTAAAAATTGCTACGGAAGACGGCTACTTATCTATTCATAAACTTAAACCGCAAGGCAAAAGAACGATGGACATTGCAAGTTTTTTAAATGGTTTTAATATTAATGACTATATTGTCGTTTAAATTTCTTAATTTTCGCCCACATAAAAGAAATTAAATTTCTATGCGTTTAAATATACTATCGGCTTTTCTTTTTTTGTTCCTCTTTGGTGTTTGTGCCAATGCCCAAAAAACATCTGTCGACAGCACAATTAATCAATTAAATAAACTACCCGATGACACGGCAACGGTCAGAAAAATAAATGAGTTTATTTGGGACAATAAATTTTCGGGAATTCAGAAAAACATTATACAACTAGGGATAAATAATATAGAACGTGCCGAGCAATTAAAAGATTTAGTCGGTGCCGGAACAAGTGCTAAAAATACTGCGGCAATCTATTACTACGGAGGAGATTATGCTGTTGCAGAAGAATATTATCAAAAAAGCTTATCATTATATGAAAAAGCCGACTATTTCAAAGGAATTGCTGATGCCAACAGAAATATAGGAAATATCTATTCTCAAAAAGGGAATTGGAAACAAGCCCTGGATAACTTTTTTAAGAGCTTGGCCAAATATGAAGAAATCAACGACAGCAGCGGAATATCAGGAACCCTGGATGCCATTGGAATTACATATAAAACATCCGGAGAAGATAATTATAAAAAAGCATTGGAATATTTTAGAAAAGCCGTCAAGGTAAAAAGAGCTCAAAACAATGAAAAAGCCCTGATTTCTTCTTACCTGTACATCGGAGATACCTACCTCACCGAATCGCAAGGAGATGCCAATACCCAAAGCAGCGATTCTTCTCTGATTTACTTCAGAAAGGCACAAAAATTGAGTTTAAAATATAACACTCCTCAGTTTTACGGTATGATTAATGATGCTTTCGGAATCATTTTTTTGGAAAAGAATGAATACGACAGTGCCTATCGTTACTTCAAAAAAAGCTTGAGAATAAAAGAAAAAGCCGGTAATGCGTTCGGAATAGCCTCTACAAAGCATTATCTCGGACAATATTATAACCTTACAAATAAAAAAGATTCTTCTCTCAAATATTACACCGAGGCCTATGAAATTGCGGGTAAAATTCATGCCGATAAAATTGAGCATGATATCTCTAAAGAAATGGCAGAAATATATTTTAAAAAAGATAATTTCAAACAATCGGCTCAACTTTTTAAGAAATACATCATTTTGCATGATTCTCTTCAAAACAAAGAAAATACAAAACGAATTACTCAGTTGGAAATGCAGTACGAATTTGATAAAAAAGAGAAGTTGCAAGAAGCTGAAATTAAACGGCAAAAAATAATAACTTCTTTTTTTATTGTCGGTTTTTTACTCATGATTCTTATGGCTTTAATTGTATTCCGAAGCTACAAAAATAAGCAGAAAGCTAATAAATTATTAGAGCAAAAAAATAATGTCATCCTTTCAAAGAATGCAATCCTTAATCAGCAAAAAGAAGAAATTGAGACTCAGAGAGATGAAATTGAAGAACAACGTGATCACGTCATTGAGCAAAGAGATAAAATTGCCAAGCAAAACAAAGACATTACCGACAGTATTGTTTATGCTCAAAGAATACAGCAAGCGGTGCTTCCGCCCGAGAATTATATCGATGATTTGTTACCCGAATACTTTATCCTTTTTAAACCCAGAGATATTGTGAGCGGCGATTATTATTGGACTAATCGAAAAAACGGCAAAGTAATCATTACTGCTGCAGACTGTACCGGGCATGGTGTTCCCGGAGCATTCATGAGCTTATTGGGGATTTCATTTTTAAATGATATCGTAAATCAGTTATCCGATGATGAAATTAAACCCAACATTATTCTCAACAAGCTGAGAACAAAAATAAAAAAATCATTAAGACAAACCGGCGAATTCAATAAATCGAAGGATGGTATGGATATGGCCTTATGCGTTATTGATTCCGAAACAAACAAAATGGAATATGCCGGTGCACATAATCCGCTGATATTAGTCCGAGATAATGAGATTATTCATTACAAAGCTGACAGAATGCCTGTTGGTATCCATTTCCGAAATGAAAAGCCTTTTTCAAAAACTACTTTAGATATTCAAAAGGGCGATAAGTTTTACATATTCTCCGATGGGTATGTTGACCAGTTTGGCGGAGAAAAAGGAAGAAAATTCATGATGAAGAGGTTTAAAAAACTTATTTTAGATTCTCATAATAAACCAATGAATGAACAGAAAGTGATTTTTGATACGACGATCGAAAACTGGAAAGGTCAAAAAGATAATACAGACATAGAAATTCAAGAGCAATTGGATGATATTTTAATTATATCGTTTAAATACTAATCGCAGACTTCGTCTGTTTTAATATTTTAAATAGTTGAACTCCTTTAATATAAAGGTTGCTACATGATTTTTGCGATATAATTGGGCGCAGGGATTATTTGGAGAAAATCCAAACACTTGATAGTGAAATAGATAGTAAGTAGGTGTGAGTTTGTTTCAAAATTTGTTTTATCAGGCATTCAGGCACTTACAATTATACTCAATGTCCATTTTTTTATATTACAACAGACGAAGTCTGAATCGGATATCTTTATTAATGGTTCATTCGACTAATGCATATTTTTTTTGATTAAACCGTTCGATTCTCGTTGATTAATAAAATTACGGTGAATTAGCACCGTTTTATTATTAATGAGTCCGGTCTAAAAAGTATGTTCTGTTTTAGTAAAATAAGTTATGTGATTGACTGTTAGGGTTTTACAAATTATTTTACAATTAACTTAAAACTCTTATTTTTAGTAATTTAACTTTCAACTTTACAATTTTTTAAACTGAACTCATTAATAACAAGGAGACATCAGGACAATTCAATAATTCTATCCTTACTCAAAAGCTTATAAACACAGACTACATACAAGTAGCCTGAATATTGAACTTTAGAAATTATAACCATAAACCCCATCTCATCCGGAGTAACTCTTGTCAACAAAGAATCATCTTTCATAAAAAAAAACGGCCATTTTGAAAATAATTGTTTTACATTTATAATAAATTCAAAAGATAATTATTATGAAAACACGACTATTAATATTCCTTTTGGCGATTTTCTCGCTATACAGCACTCAAAATATCCAAGCACAATTGTCAGGCGATTATACAATTGGTTCCGGTGATTTTCCGCACTTTTCAGCAGCAATTGATTCGTTAAATACATACGGAATTTCCGGCGATGTTAACTTTGCCGTTCAGGACGATACATATAACGAGCAAATAATCTTTCCGGAGGCTCTTGTTTATGGCCCGCACAGCATTTACTTTTATGCTGCATCCGGACAAATAGGACAGGTGATTATGGGGTTAGCACCTCCTTCGATAGACAACTATATTTTAAAATTTGAGTCAGGCAGTAATATTACATTTGAAAATATTATTTTTCAAAATACAAACGTCGCAAGCGATGTTGCGGGCGGTGTTATACTGTTTGATAACACTATTTTCCCTATTGTAAATGTAAATTTTATAAATTGTAACTTCATTGGTGTTCCGGTTGCAGAACCTCATGATGTTGCGGAAAACAATATCGTAACAAGAGATAATTCAGCCATGGAGCCGCCATCAAACGGGCTCTTATTTCAAAACTGCCAATTTTTTAACGGTAATTCAGCTTTAAGCCTCCGAGGTTACGAAAGTGAGCCCGACTCCCTGACTTCAATAGAAGATTGCTATTTCAATAATTTTTATGCGGATGCCATTCACCTTGAGTTTACTATGAATTCAAATATATCAGGCAATGAAATCAATGGTAAACCCTCTGCTGTTGCCTTTCAACAAGGGATTTATGCCAAGAACTGTGATTCGTTAAAAGTAAACAGCAATAAAATTACCCTTAACGGAGTCAACAATACAGGAATCATGTCAGAGCTCGGTTACTTGTCAACAACAATTGCAAATAATATGGTCATATGCAATGCCGGAAATATTAACTACGGAATAGCCCACAATGAATCGGAGAATATTAAGGTCTATTACAACAGTGTAAGTATCAATGCCGGCATGGGGGCAGCATTCTCCGATATGTTAATGTCTCCGCTTGGTTCGGATATAAGAAATAATA
>JAYEIA010000021.1:0-17755 GCA_034659855.1 Bacteroidota bacterium | reverse complement strand
GGAAAAGAACCTCTTGACACCCAAAACTTGAAAAAGTTCAAAAAACTTGTTGAATATTATAGAGATGATATTATTCGGAAATGGGTGGACTTTTTTGTTTTCAACAAGGAAATTGCGACAGAAAAAATAACAAAAAAAATATAGGACAATGATAGTATCAATTCAAAAAGCAAATTACTTGGGAGAATACAGAATTAATTTTCAATTTTCTGATGGTATTGAAAAGACTATTGATTTTGAGAAATTTCTAAAAAAAGCTAAAAACCCAATGACAAAAAAGTACCAAGACAAACAATTATTTCAGTCTTATTCAATTGAATATGGAGATATTATTTGGAATGATTATGAAATGTGTTTTCCAATTTGGGACTTACACGAAGGACAAATATAAACACCCTGTAACAAAGGCTCATATGTAATGCGGGGTTTAGTAGTAAAATTGAAAATATGAACATTAAAGAAACATCGGAGTAGGTTGAAAGTGTGGTGCTTCGGAAACTCGCACTACGCATAGCCAAACCGTTATTTCGGAACAATCTCTTAAAAAATAAATTACCATGAATAAGCGAGTATCATTCACGTTATTAATTGCACTTGTATTCTTTTATAACTTTTCTTCAGCTCAAAACCGGGAGGCTACCATGTCTTTTGATAAAGAAATACATAAGTTTGGAACCATTGAAGAAAAGGACGGAGACGCCGGGTATAAGTTTGTGTTTACCAATACCGGGGCGGAGTCAATAATAATTACCGATGTGCAATCATCTTGTGGCTGTACAACTCCCACATGGACTACTAAACCTGTAGCTCCCGGTGAAACAGGATTTGTCAAAGCGGTATATCATCCCAAAAATCGCCCGGGAGTTTTTAATAAATCTATTACCGTATATTCCAATGCTGTTAACAGCCCTGTAAAGCTGAGAATTCAGGGAATTGTTAAGGCTAAACCTAAAAAAATTGCAGATGATTATAAATATTTAATGGATAAAATTCGACTTAAAAAGAACAATATTCATTACTCAAATATGTTTAATGATGAGAAAAAAACTCAAAGCATAGAAATTATTAATGTTTCGAATATGGAGGTTACCGTATCGCTGACTTCTAAAAGAGCCAAACCAAAGCATATAAAATTTACCGCAAAGCCGGCAAAACTATCACCGGGAGAAAAAGGGAAACTAATTGTTGAATATGACGCATTTAAAAAAAATGACTGGGATTATGTAAGAGATCGTTTGTACATAGACTTAAACGGAGAATACAATCCGAGACATACCATAAGAATCAGCGGATATATTAAAGAACGTTTTACCGAAGATGATTTAAAAAACCCGCCCAACATTGAATTTGTTGGTTCAAAAACTTTTGATTTCGGTACATTGAAACAAGGCGAAAAAGCCGGACATAAATTCTTGTTTAAGAATACCGGAAAAAGTGATTTAATCATTCGCAAAGTCCGTTCAAGTTGTGGTTGCACAGCTACAGCCGCTGATGAAAAGATAATAAAACCCGGAGAAGTTAGTTTTATAAGAGCAGAGTTCAATTCTGCGCATAAGAGCGGAAAGCAAAACAAAATTATTACGGTAATTACAAATATTCCCGGAAAAACGAAAAATAAAGAAAATGCCAGACAGATACTCCGAGTGACCGGAGAGGTTAAAATAAACCATTAGCAAAAAAAAAACAAAAAACCAACTTGTATTTTGGTCGGTTTTTTTCATAAACTGATGTCTGAGAGGGATTCTTTTTAAAATAAAAGAGTCCGATCTAAAAAGTATGTTCTGTTTTAGTAAAATAAGTTATATGCTTTATTGTGAGGGTTTTACAAATCATTTTTTACAGTTAATTTAAAATTCTTATTTTTAGTACTTTAACTTTATAACTTTTTAAAACTGAACTCATAAAATGAAACAAATTTTTTAAAATGAAAATATACACCAAAGGCGGCGACAGAGGCAAAACGTCTTTACTTTCAGGAGAAAGAGTTGAAAAAGACAATATAAATATAGAAGCTTACGGAACGGTTGATGAGTTAAATTCGTTTGTAGGCTTGCTGATTTCAACCATTGAGCAAAATAATTTAAAGCAGTTTTTGCTTAGGCAACAAACTATACTTTTTGATATTGGTGCGTTGATGTCATTGCAAAGTGAAGTGAATTTTGACTTGCCGATATTAAAGACTGAAGACACCAAGGAATTAGAAAATGCTATGGACAAGATGTCCGAATCGCTGCCGGTATTAAAACAATTTATATTACCCGGAGGAAGTCCGGCCGCCGCTCATGCCCATGTGTGCCGAAGTATTTGCAGGCGGGCTGAACGTTTGGCCGTTCAATTGACCGATATTAATCCGCAGGTTGTTCCTTACCTTAACCGTTTGTCAGATTATTTTTTCGTATTGGCTCGTTACTTAAATGCTGAGAGCGATCATTCAGAGAATTATTATTTGAAAACCGAATAGAGTTTTGCATTGAGGCATACACCGGTGGGCTTTAGTTTAAAATGATGTTGTTTTTCCGGAGGTTGAGCATGTTGTTTGCAAAGCAACATGCTCAACCTCCGGAAATTTGAATATTCTTGTAACTTATAATTCTCATATTAAAAAAAACACCTCTATTCTAAATCGGAGCCACCGGTGTTAGTAAAAAATGAATGATAAATAAACGATAAAACATGGCAGATATAATTTTTTTTTTATATTTGCCGCTCGAAAGCAAAAAACTAAAATTGATAATACATGTATTGGACATTAGAATTGGCCTCAAAATTGGAAGATGCACCGTGGCCGGCAACAAAAGAAGAATTAATTGACTTTGCTATTCGCTCAGGAGCCCCTTTGGAGGTTATTGAGAATTTGCAAGATATTGAAGATGAGGAAGAATCGTTTGAGAGTATAGAGGATATTTGGCCTGACTACCCCAGCAAAGATGATTTCTTTTTTAATGAAGACGAGTATTAAACAACAACAAAAGAAAATTGAGGCTGTCTGTATAGGGCAGCTTTTTTTATGAAACGATGTTCTTACAACGTAGTATTGATGAGTGTATTATGGCTTTTGAGGAAAATTAGTCTATAATTTGAATAGAATTTGTTTAATAAACAGAGTTCAAGTCACTAATGCAACATCCTCTCAATATTGGTTAAAATAAATTTTCAAGATTAGCTTAATATTTTAATATCTTTGAAAAATTACTGAATATAAATTGCCCATTTTGTTACAAAAATAAAGAAACCCATGGAGTATGAACTTTCAAATTTAAAACATACCGATTCGAATCAATTTTTTATGCTTGCCGGCCCTTGCGTTGTCGAAAGCAGTGAAAATATTTTTGAAATTGCTGACGAGTTGGTCAGAATTTCCGATAAATATAAAGTGCCGCTAATTTTTAAAGCCTCCTATCGTAAAGCCAACCGAACGCGCTATGATTCGTTCAGAGGAATAGGCGACCAAAAGGCACTTTCGATTTTAAAACGTGTTTCGGAGACCTATGATATACCGGTTGTTACCGATATTCATACGGCCGAGGAAGCTGCTCTTGCAGCCAACTATGCCGACGTTTTGCAAATACCGGCTTTCTTGGCCCGGCAAACTTCATTGCTTGTTGCCGCAGCACGTACCGGCAAATATGTCAACATTAAAAAAGGGCAATTCATGTCAGCCGGTTCCATGCAATATGCAGCCGAAAAAGTAAGTATTACCGGGAATACCAAAATTATGCTTACCGAGCGGGGAACCATGTTTGGCTACGGCGATTTAATTGTCGATTTTCGTTCAATACCCGAAATGCAAAAAACAGGATTCCCGGTGATAACAGACATCACACACTCGTTGCAACAGCCCAACACCGGCAGCGGAGTTACCGGCGGAAGACCGGAGCTTATTGAGACAATGGGCAAAACAGCCATTGCGGCCGGCTCAGACGGAATCTTTTTTGAAACACATCCAAACCCGTCAAAGGCAAAATCTGACGGGGCAAATATGCTTCCGCTTCGCCGAGCCGAAAGTTTGGTGAGGAGGTTGGCACAGTTACGTCAAGTTATTAATTCGTTCGAGTAGAAGAGGGTTGAGCCGATTAATGGGAAATGTCTGTTTGTGTTTTTTCGTTTAACAAGATGTCAAGGACAGCAGAAGGTCAATAGATGTCTTAAAGTTGAAATTGGGCGAAAATTAATTATATCCCTTAATTCCGGCATACAACCAAACCCGGTACACCGATTGTGCATAGAAAATTAGTTGACTTCCCGAACACCGAAATAATTAATTGAACATTGACTTAAGAAATTTTCATTTTTTACGTTATAAATACATTACAGATTAGTTAATCGCCCTATGAGCAAAATACATCGTACCATTACAGTGCTTATTATTCTTATTGTGAGTAGTTTATATGCAAACGCTCAAGAATATTCCGTAAACTCAAAGCGAGCAATAAAGTATTTTGAGAAAGCACTTTCCGACTATCGAATAAGCGATTTTGAATCGGCAGAATCCTCAGCTTTGGAAGCCCTCTCCAAAGAACCAAAATTTTCGGAGGCTTATTTGTTATTATCAGACATTTATGAAAGTACCGGTGAATATATGAAACAATCCGGAGTCCTGAAGAAAGCCGTGGAACTGGTTCCCGGAAAGAAAAAAATGATAATGCTCAAGCTTATCGAAACAGAATTAAAAACGGGTAAATATAAGGAGGCCGAAAGATATATCAAACAACTGGACAAGGAATCGTTACCGGCATTTTACAGAGATAATTTAGATACTTTTAAAGAAGCCGTAAATTTTGCACTTCATGCCATCGAAAATCCGGTAGAATTTGACCCGGTCAATTGCGGGCCGATTGTAAACAGTAAACACGATGATTATTTTCCGGCATTAACCGCCGATGGGCGTAAATTGTACAAAACCGTGAGTCTTCCCACCGGGAAATATGATGCATTCGGCAATGAGTTTTTTCAAGAAGACCTTTTTGTTACCACACGCCAACCGGATGGAACACCTATTAAAACTCAAGCTGTTCCCGGAAAAATAAACACTGCCGGAAACGAGGGAGCCTTTACAGTGTCTCCCGACGGAAAACAGTTGTTTTTTACCGTATGTTCTCACAGTCACGCCGGAAGTTATCACGGAGCAGTTGTGGGGAGTTGTGATATTTTTGTTGCCGATTATATGTCGGGCAATACAATAAATATTTCCAATCCCAAAGAGCCGTTAAATTCTCCGGCTTGGGAGTCGCAACCGTCTTTTTCTTCTGACGGCAAGACCCTGTTTTTTGCCTCGTCAAGAAAAGGAGGTAACGGGAAGGACGACCTCTGGGTTTCTCATAAAAAGGACGACGGATTGTGGTCAAAACCCAAAAACTTAGGCGATTTAATAAATACAGACGGAAGCGAAAATTCACCGTTTATACACCCCGATAATAAAACTCTGTATTTTAGCTCAGACGGGCATCCCGGAATGGGGGGCTATGATATTTTTGTCAGCAGAAAAGATAAATTCGGAGAATGGTCTAAACCCAAGAATATCGGCTACCCTGTAAATACACATAAAAATGAAACCGGCCTGATTGTAGATGTTTTAGGGGACTCGGCATACTTTGCTTCTGTGCGAGAAGATACCCGCGGCGGTCAGGATATATACCGCTTTGCCGTTGCCCCGGAAATAAGTCCCGAAAGAACATCCTACATCACCGGAAGGGTTTACAATCGCCGTAACAATGCTCCGATACAGGCCGAAATCAGACTGAATAATACCGATAACGGGAAATTAAGAGCCACCACCCAATCGGATAAAAGCGGAGATTATTTGTTGTGCATAAATTCCGGTAATAATTATGCATTTAATGTAAGCGAGCCCGGTTTTATGTTCTATTCTGAACAATTTTTATTGAAAGAGCTTTCAGTTGAGAAAAGTAAGTTTGTGAAAAATATTCCGTTAAGCCCAATTAAATCCGGAAAATCCGTAATACTCAAGAATATTTATTTTGCTTCCGATTCTTATCAACTCAGTAAAGCTTCAGAGCCTGAACTTGAGCAACTTGTAAAGTTTTTGAGATTGAACCCGACTGTGGTTGCCGAAATTAGCGGGCATACAGATGATCGCGGGGGCGATAGTTATAACCTTAATTTGTCTCGTAATAGAGCCCAAGCTGTTTATAATCATCTTCTGGCAAAGGGAGTAAAAAAAGAGGCTCTAAAATACGAAGGCTATGGCAGCAGCAAACCAATTGTTAAAAATACATCGCCTAAAAACAGACAATTAAACCGACGAACAGAATTCAAAATTATCAAACAATAAGTGCCTGTAAAGAAATAATCTCGTATGTTTGCAAAGTTAAAAAATTGATTTTTTTCATCGGTATAAAAATTTTAAATAAACTGTGGCTATTCAGCATGTTTCATAAATTAGAAAAAAGTGTACAGTTTATTTGAAAGATGCCGGCTATTCGCAAAGTATTGTTTCACAATAATCTTGAAAATAAACAAAATAACTTCGTATAAATTGTAAACTATATTTCTTAGCAAGCACCGGATTAACAAACCGTTTTGAATTTACGAGGAGACATTTGAGCTTGATCTAAATATTTGCATTTGCTCAACCATCTAAATATCACCATGTTATTAATGATTCCTAATTTACCCTTGAATTTTTCGGGTTAAATAAAAATTATAGTGTATTTTTGTGATAATAAATGAGCAGTACACTTCATATAATTTTGAATCTTTAAAAAGAAAGGTCGTGAACTGCAAATCAATTGAAAGACATAAATAATGATACAGAGAATTCAAACTTTATGGTTGCTTTTGGCAACACTATTAGTTGGGACAATGTTTTTTTTCCCTTTGGCAGAAATTATTGATTTCAGCAATGACTATATAATTGAGATATCGAAAGTAGGACAATATCCTTACGAATCGGTAGAGATGGTTTTATATATTGTTATTGGGCTCATTGCCGTTTCTGTGTTACTGATTTTTTTGAATATATTTTTGTACAAAAGAAGACCAATTCAAATGAGAATTTGTGTTTATACCGCAATTCTGATGCTTGGCATTTTGGGAGCAGAGGCCTATTTATTTCTGTGGGTGTTTGGGGAGTTTTCAATATTACCCGGGTTGGCGGCCTTTTCGCCGGTTTTAGGATTTATACTTCTTTTGATGGCTCGTCGCGCAATAAAACTTGATGATTTACTGGTGAAATCAATCAATCGTTTAAGGTAAATTATTTTATGCATCATTGGTATTCCGGACTTGTTATATTTTTTTTCGTGCTTGTTCCGGGCATTGATTCCAATGCTCAAGAAAAGGCAGACAGCCTGATTATTTCTATAAATACAGAAAAAAGTATTCGTAAAAAAAGCGGATTATTTTTGGAATTGGCTAAGGCGTACGATATTCAAGACCGTTATTTGTATAGTAAAGAAGCACTGGAGCAAGCAATTAATACAGCCGAAAGTATTAATGTGCCTCTCTATAAAGCACAACAACTTTTCGAAATAGGAAAGTACTATCAACAAAAAAATAAGTATTATAAATCTTTGAATGTATTTGAAAAAGCCTTATTGTCGGCCGGCAAAACAGAAGATTCCTTACTAATTTGCAGGCTTTCAAATAATATTGGTATCAATTACAGAAGGGTTGATGACGACTCCAATGCAATGAAGAATCATTTGTTTGCCTTGGATTTGGCAAAGAAAATTGACAGCAAACAAAACCAAGCAATAGCTTTGAACAGTATTGGAATAATATTGACCTATCAAGAGAAATATCACGATGCTATTCAGCATTACAAAAAGGCTTTAGAGATAGAACAAGAAAGAGGGAACTCCAAAGGTATTGCGATTAACTATAATACTCTGGGGTGGGCCAACAGTAAACTGAGAAACCATAAGAAAGCAATTCAGTACTATAAAAATGCCATTCAGGTAAACCGGAAAGCAGGCAATGAAATAGGAGTAGCTATTTGTAACAGTGATTTGGGGAAGGAGTATGAATATTTGAATGATTACGAAAAAGCTATAGAATATTACAGAGGAGCTTTGCGTGTATTTATGAATGCCGACGAAGTCAGGTACATGACTCAAACCTATTTGTACATGGGAGAGTTGTATTATAAAACTGAAGACTACCCTTTGGCAATAAAATATACAAATTTAGTGCTGGCATCCGGTTATGAAGCAGTAGGGAAAAGAAAAAGAAAAAATGCCTATAAAAATTTGGCCAACATTTATTCCAAGATTGCTTATTGGGAAATGGCCTATCGTAATCAGCTACAAGTCACAATGTTAAATGATGAGATTTATAACGAACAAAGCAAAGCAATAATTGAAGAGACGGAAGCAAAATACAATTTGAGAAAAACAAGAGAAGAGATAAAGCTATTGCAGAAGAATATAGCTTTAGAGCAGAAAACTGTTGACAGGCAACGAATACTCCTCATATTATTCTCAGGTTTCATAATTGTTGTGTTTGGGTTTATGTATATTGTTATTCAAAGTCGCAGAAAATTAAAGCTCAGTCAACTGCGTTTAAAACGTCAAAAGCATGCCACTGAGCAGCAACGAGACAAAATAAGAACACAAAGGAATGAATTAAAGGACAATAAAGTTAAATTGGAAGATCTGAATGCCGCCAAGGATAAGTTCTTTTCAATTATTGCTCATGATTTAAGAAACCCGTTTAACGCCTTGGTTAGTCTGACCGGACTAATTCTCGAGGAAATTGAAGAAATGGACCGGGCGGATTTAAAAGAACTTCTTGAACTGATTAATAATTCAGCAATAGGAGGATATAATTTATTGGAAAACCTTTTGGTTTGGTCCAGAACTCAATTGGAGCATATCAGAATTAGTCCCACTGTTTTTTCGTTGAATAAATTAGTGGATGAAATAATTGATGAAAATATATTATCTGCACAAAATAAAAAGATAAAACTGCTGAATTTTGTTTCTGAAAACCATAGTATATTAGCTGACAGGAATATGATTGCAACGGTTATGCGCAACTTGGTTTCTAATTCCGTAAAATATACACCGCTGTCGGGTACAATTGAAGTAAGTTCAAGTACAGCCAATGAAAAGTGTACGCTTTGTGTAAAAGATTCCGGTATAGGTATATCCGGAGAAGATATGAAAAAACTCTTTAAGATTGACAGTAACTTTACCAGAAAAGGAACCGACAATGAAAAAGGATCCGGCTTAGGGTTGATACTTGTTAAAGAATTTGTTGAAAAAAACTCAGGAAGAGTATTTGTAAACAGTAAGGAGGGACATGGATCTGAATTTTGTGTAGAACTGCCTCTTTTTTAATCAAAAATCCGGTTTCTTCCCAAAACCCGGACTCTCTTGTGAGTTGATTCCGAAGCAAATTAATTTATCGGGGGAATATGCTTTAAACGGTTAATAACTTGACTTTTGCAAAGAGTGTATTTGTTGAACAGCAAGGTATTGTATCATTATAACAAACGTTATATTAAATTGCATTTTGCCAATAAGGTTTTAAAAATTAATATTTTGCACCTCGTATGTTTTCACCTGACAGGAATTTGTATCCGGATAGATCCTGTGTGGTGAAAACACCACACAGGTGCAGATATGAAATGTAATGCGGCAGGGGAAATTGTCTGTAACCACATTTATATAAGTCGTCTGTTTTAATATAAAAAAAATGGACATTGTGTATAATTGCAAATGCCTGAATGCCTGTCAAAACGAATTTGGAAACAAATTTACACCTATCGCTATCTACTTAATTATCAGGCGTTTGGGTTTTTTGCAAATAATGCCTGCACCCAATTATATCGCAATATCATATAGCAGCCTTTATATTAAAAGAGTACAGCCATTTAAAATATTAAAACAGACGAAGTCTGCATTTAAAGAATAAACACCGGAAACTTGACGGATTAACACAAAATAAAAACCCGAAAAGATGTATTTTCGGGTTTTTATGAACAAGAACGTATTTTTAATTATTAATGGTTGGATCTCCAATATGACCTTCTTTTTCAGAGTAGCCGTAGAGGTGGTCCAGTTTAACGGTATATTTTTTGGTAAGTACATTTCGCTTAAGTTTAAGCGTGGGGGACAACTCTCCGTTTTCCGGGGTCCATTCCTCGCAAGAAAGCGCAAACTTTTTAATTTTCATTACCTTGTTTAAAGGTTTGTTGAGTTTATCAACTTCTCGTTGATATCGTGCAATTACTTTTTCATTTGTAATTAATTGCAGATTATCTCTGTAATGGATCCCTTGTGCAGACGCCCAATTGTGCAAAAATTCGAATGACGGACAGATAATAGAAGCACAGAATTTTTCTCCATCTCCCACAACCATAATTTGGTCGATAAAAGACGATTCTTTAAACTTATTTTCAATCAGTTGCGGGGCAATATATTTTCCTGTTGATAATTTGAACAGTTCTTTTTTGCGACCGGTAATTTTAAGAATTTTCCCGTTTAGCTCTCCGTTGTCGCCGGTATGAAACCAACCCTCTTTATCAATAACGGAAGCCGTTTTTTCAGGATCATTGTAATAACCGGGCATTAAATTGGGCCCTCGGTAAAGAATCTCATTATCCGGAGCAATTTTAACGTCAGCTACTTCCAGTATTTCTCCCACCGTACCGGGTTGTATGTTATCCAATCGGTTTACGGAAATAACAGGCGCCGTTTCAGTCAGTCCGTATCCTTCAAGAATGGGGATACCGGCTGCCGTAAATACTGTGACGAGCCGTGGCTGCAGCGCAGCACCACCCGAAACAATAGCTAAAATCTTGCCGCCCAATGCCGCTCTCCATTTGGAGAAAATTAATTTGCTCGCAATTTTCATTTTTAAATTATAGAAAAACCCTTGGTCTTTTTGCGGTTCATAGATAAGTGCAAGATCAAGGGCCCAAAAGAACAGCTGTTTCTTAATGCCTTTAAGATCCATTCCTTTGGCATATATAGAATCGTAAACACGCTCCAAAACACGCGGAACCGTTGCAAAAATGTCAGGCTTGATGTCTTGAATATCTCTTACAATAGTCTCCGTACTTTCAACATAATAAATAGCTGCACCCACTGACATGTACAAATAGTTTAGCATTCTCTCAAATACATGGTTCAAGGGTAAAAAACTTATGGCCGTATCAGAATTTTCAGGAACTGCAACTTGAGAGTACAGTACATTAGAAACAAAATTCTTGTGGGACATCATGACTCCTTTCGACAAACCGGTAGTTCCTGAGGTATATATTATTGAGCATAAGTCATCTTCTTTTACATCAGACTTCCGCTTATCTATGGCATTAATATTTTTCTCTAAATTATCTTTACCCAATTTTATTAATTCATTAAACCCGGGCACCGATTTTACTTCATCAAATGCATAAATTTTTTCAATGTTTTCAGCTTTTCCTGCAACATCTTTGATAACGTCATAGCGTTCCTGACTGTTTAAGATTAACAAACGAGCATTGGAGTGTCCTAAAATATGTTCATATTCTTCTTCACCCACGGTTGGATATATCGGAACATGAACGGCTCCGATTTGAGACATTCCCATGTCTAAAAAATTCCATTCCGGACGATTGTTGGAGACCGAAGCAATTTTGTCCCCTTTTTTAATACCCAATTCAATAAGTGCACTACTTACATAGTCCGAGTTTAATTTAAATTCTTGAGAACTGAAACTGTCCCATTTTTCGTTTCGAAAAACATTTAATGCATTATCTCTTGCTTTATCTTGCTGTATGTCAGCAAGGAAATCAAATGTACGTTTTATATCCATGATTTTTATATCTAATTATTTAGATATCAAATATAAAAAAAAAATTGTAAAAACTTTTATATTTGTATATTTTTCGCCTAAAATAAAATTAATAATGAGAAGAATTAAACAGTTATTCTTAAATAACCAATTCATATTGGTGCTAATTTTGTTGAATACCATAACTATATTTAGTGAGGGGTTTCATGAATTGCCGGAACAGGTTTTAATTCTGTTGGGAATTTTAGACGCTGTATTTACGGTTCTTTTTTTGCTTGAGGCAACGATTAAAATTCATCATTTCAGTGCTTCCGGTTATTTTAAATCAAACTGGAACAGGCTCGATTTTACTTTGGTTATTCTTTCATTACCTTCGTTGTTATTGCTGTTTGACTTCGGGCAATTCGTTGATTTGAGTTTTATATTAGCCCTCAGAGTTTCCAGAGTGTTTAAGTTTTTCCGTTTCTTTAACTTTATTCCCGGTATTAAAGATTTGGCCATAGGCGTTCGCCGGGCATTGAAAACTTCCGTGGTCATTATTCTCGGGTATTTTGTTTATAATTTTGTCATTGCAATTTTTTCACATTCAATCTTTAAAGACCTTTCTCCCGAGTTTTTCGGAGACCCGGCTACATCGTTTTATTCCATTTTTAGAATATTTACTGTGGAGGGCTGGCATGAGATTCCGGATAAAATGACGGACGGTGAAACCGGACTCCGAGTTTTCTTTATAAAAGTCTACTTTGTGTTTCTTTTACTCACGGGAGGTGTGTTTGGATTATCTTTAGTTAATTCAATATTTGTTGACTCCATGGTGAGCGACAACAATGAAGACCTGGAAAGGAAAATAGATATTCTTACAGAAAAGATTGAAAAATTAAGTACCCAAGCAAATGGAGATAAATTCGGGAAATAGAAATGGCCTAATCCACCAAGAATTGAACGGCCTCTTCTTCTGTTTTAAATATTTTGACATCCCGTCCTGATATTTTCATAACGCTGTTAAAAACAATTCTTGCTAAACCGGAAACTCCGAATACAGAACTCTTTTTAATATATGGCTTGTTTTTCTTCAGAAATGAGGTGAATTCCCGGCTTACATTTGTATTGAAAAACATATTAGTCATATCCGTTAGAGCATATACCGATTTCTTCGGTTGAGTTTCAATATAATTGATACTTTCGTTAATAATTGAAGTTACATCGGCTTCATTTTCAGAATCAGCAAAATTCATTTTAAATATCTGATTACCATCGTGTTGAATTAGTTTTGTTTTTGACATGTTAAGGGGGTATGTTGTGTTTTACTCACAGGACTTAATTTTACACAAAATTATGAAAAAAATGATTATTACAAAAAATATTGGTTAAAAAAATATTATGAAATAATAGAGAAACCTACTCTTATCTTTTGCATAACAGGCAATTATTAAATACAAATACAAAATTTAATTTTTTTAAAAAAATTTGTACATTTGCCTTGTGTAAAGTAAAAAAAAGAAAATTAAACATTTAGAAATGAAAGAAGGTCAAAAGAAATTTAGGGAAAATATTTTCACTAAATCAGTTAGAGCAGGAAAGAGAACGTATTATCTTGATGTAAAAGAAACCAAAAAGGGCGAGCGCTATGTTACAATTACAGAGAGAAAGCGTAGATACGACGACGACGGCAGCTACAAGGTTGAAAAACATAAAATTTTCTTATACCGTGAAGATTTTGATGAGTTTTCGGAAGCCTTGCAAGAAGTTGTCGGATATATTCAGTCAGGAAATGAATACAGTGAAGACACTGCTGAAGATGAGAAAAACTTGCCTTCCGACAGTCATAAGAAAGACGATATTCCTGTGGTAGAAGAATATACATTGGACAGTTTTGAGGATTTAGAAGGATAAATACTTCAACGCTTCAATTGTTCAATGGTTTAATGGGTCAATGGTTTTTATTATATTTTAACAACAGAATAATTTTTTATTAGAATTTCTAAAATCATACTTACTTTTACCGGTTTTAGAATTTTGGTCATTATTAACTATACACTATCAAATATTTAGTAAAGACTGCTCCCGTTGGGCAGTCTTTTTTATAGAAAAATAGGCAGCAAGCGACAAGCATAAAAATACAATTGTTTTTTTAACTAAAATAGTTCAACTTTGCCTGTCCGAATACGGTTAAAAAATCAGAAATAATAATATGAACTCCAATCAAGTAAGAAAAGCATTTACCGATTTTTTTGAATCCAAGAAACATACCATAGTGCCGTCGGCTCCCATGGTGGTCAAAGATGATCCGACATTGATGTTTAATAATGCCGGAATGGCCCAGTTTAAAGATATATTTTTGGGAAACAGCCCCGCCAACAACCAAAGAGTAGCCGATTCGCAAAAGTGCCTGCGTGTTTCCGGAAAACATAACGACTTGGAAGAAGTAGGGCATGATACTTACCATCATACCATGTTCGAAATGCTCGGCAACTGGTCATTTGGGGATTACTTTAAGGAAGAGGCCGTAAATTGGGCTTGGGAATTTCTTGTGGAGGTATTGAAAGTGGATGCCGGCAGGCTGTATGCAACCGTTTTTGAAGGAGACAAAAGCGACAAAGTGGATGCCGACGAAGAAACCAAAATTTTCTGGAAACAATATTTGCCCCAAGACCACATTTTGTACGGCAATAAAAAAGATAACTTTTGGGAGATGGGAAGTACCGGACCTTGCGGGCCGTGTTCCGAAATTCATATTGATTTGCGTACCGATGAAGAACGAAAAAAAACAGCGGGAGCCGAATTAGTAAACAGGGATCATCCGCAAGTTATAGAAATATGGAATTTGGTATTTATACAGTACAACAGATCTAAAAGCGGAAAACTTGAAACTCTTCCTCAAAAACATGTTGACACAGGAATGGGATTTGAACGCTTGTGCAGGGTAGTGCAAGGCAAAAACTCCAATTATGATATTGATTTGTTTCAAATAATCATTGCTGCCCTTACAGATATTTCCGGTATAGAATACGGTAAAAATGAAGAGAAGGATATTGCCGTGAGAGTAATTGTTGACCACCTGCGAACGATCGCCTTTTCGGTTACCGACGGGCAAATGCCGTCCAATACAGGGGCAGGTTATGTTATTCGACGAATTTTGAGAAGAGCCGTAAGATACGGATATACCTTCCTCGGAATGAAAGATGCATTTATCTATCGCCTGGTGCCGGCATTAATAAAAAGTATGTCGGAGGCTTATCCTGAGCTTCGAAAGTATGAATCTATGATTGAGCAGGTTATCAAGGAGGAGGAAACAACATTTTTGCATACACTCGAAGTCGGTATCGGCAGACTCGATGATATAATGACAAAAGCAAAAGCTCAAAAGCAAAAAACAATTGACGGCAGTGATGTCTTTGTATTGTATGACAGTTACGGCTTTCCATATGACCTCACGGAATTAATATTGAAGGAAAACGGATTAAAACCGGATAAAGCCGGCTTTGATAAAGGCATGCAAGAACAAAAGAATCGTTCTAAGAAAGTTGCAGTAAAAGATATTTACGATTGGACGGAGATTCTTGAGGATGATGTAGAGGAATTTGTGGGTCTGGACAGAACCGAAACGGATGTAAAAATTACCCGCTATCGAAAAGTGGTAGAAAAGAAAAAAACATTTTATCACCTGGTTTTTAATTATACTCCATTTTATGCCGAAAGCGGCGGACAAGTTGGCGATACAGGTGTTGTTACAGCCGGTGATGAGAAAATAAGAATCCTTGATACTCAAAAAGAGCATAACCTGATTATTCATATAACGGAGCAATTGCCCAAAAACTTAAATTATACTTATAAGGCAACGGTTGACTCAAAAAAGCGACTACTGACTAAAGCCAACCACTCGGCAACCCACCTCATGCATTTTGCACTCCGACAAGTATTGGGCAATCATGTAGAACAAAAGGGGTCGCTGGTTGATGAAAATCGCCTGCGTTTTGATTATGCCCATTTTAAGCGAATGAGTGAAGAGGAAGTTCTTAAAGTAGAACAGCTGGTAAACCGGCAGATACGCAAAAATATTGCGCTTGACGAAAAACGAAATATTCCGATTAACGAAGCTAAAGAAATGGGAGCCATGGCATTGTTCGGAGAAAAATACGGAGATGTTGTACGAGTAATTAAGTTCGGGGAATCGGTGGAACTCTGCGGGGGAACCCATGTTGAGGCAACCGGTGAAATTGGATTTTTTAAGATTACGGAAGAAACTTCTGTTGCGGCGGGAATCCGTCGAATAGAAGCGGTAACCTCCGAAAAAGCAGAACAATTTGTTCAACAAGAGTTTGATAAACTGAATGATATTCGCTCACTGTTTAAGAATTCTCAGCATTTGAAAAGTAAGATTGAGAAAGCTTTTGACGAAAATAAAGTGTTGGCCAAACAAGTGGAGGAGTTTGAAAAAGCTCAGGCCAAGCAATTGAAAGACAGTATAAAGTCTGAATTGACTGCGGTGAATGGTGTCCCGACCATAATAAAGAAAGTTAAACTGCAAGATGCCGGACAACTGAAGGATATGTTGTTTATGTTGAAGGGGGAATTGGATTCCGGCTTGTTTGCTTTGGCGGCCGAAATTAAAGGGAAGGCTAACTTAATGATTGCTGTTACCAAAGATCTTACGGAGTCAAAAGGACTCGATGCAGGAAAAATTATTCGAGATGCAGCAAAAGAAATTCGCGGCGGCGGCGGCGGTCAGGCTCATTTTGCTTCAGCAGGCGGCAGCAACCCCGACGGCATTGAGGCTGCTCTGGAGAAAATTAAGAGCATGTTATAAATCACTGACAAAAAAGTGTGACACTGTCTCACAAATTCAATAAAGATGAACAATCTTGTTAAAAAATAAAGATTATAACCAATTCAGATTTCGTCTGTTTTATTATTTTTTATTATCTATATAGTTATGTTGTAATGAATTATCACAGCGTGTGGTATAATTGTACGGATTTAGGCGTATCTTGCTGATTTACATTGATAATTTGTTTAAATTTGGCCAAAAATAAATATCAAAACAGACGAAGTCTGCAATTAATTAAAAATATTGGAGAGACATACCAATCGGCAAAAGGCAGAGTAAAAGAAATAATTGAAAAAGAAGATTAAAGGCTATATCATTGTGTTTGAGTAGTTTTATTTTGTAGTGCAGTTTTGAGTGTAGTGAAAAATCACACGGCAAAATAAAACAACTCAATCATATTTTCGTTAATAGTACACAAAAATACATCAAAAAATTTCTGCGTATGAAAAATATTATTCTGAGTTTACTTTTTACAATAATAGCAACTTTTGGAGCAAAAGCTCAATCTGTTTTGGAAATATATACTGAATACCCGGAGGAGAAAACGTCTTGGTTTATGTTGTATTTGGATGAAGAATCACAGGATGCGTTCCCGACGGATAGCATTCAGGTGGAAGATTTAAAAGTCGGAACTTATGAATTACAACTCAGTTTTAATTCGGATACAATTGCCGATTATCAGCAAACCATCAGCATACCGGCCAATGACACCGTGCGTTATAAGGTTGTAAAAATGAAGGAATTCGGCAGAGAAGCACGTAAAATGGGTCGTGGATTCAGACGGCTGTTTGGTAAAGAAGACATCCACACAAAGGAAGTATTTACTGAAGTTTATACCTTGAAAGTTGTTGCGGAGGAGGAGTAATTATTGAACGTTACTGTTTCTGAGTTTATTTTATAGACTACAAGCCGGTTATCAGTATATTCCTAATTCTTAGCCGGCAAGTTGTTTCTACCGGTTATTTTGAATAAGATTTTTGCGTATTCGATTGACGGCCAGCTTAATGGAATGATTAGACGGCAGATTGTTCTCACCCTCAATTACAGCCAATACCTCCGGTGCCAATTCAGGAACCATGGAAACAAAATGTTCAAGAAATATTAGAGAGTACATCCTGAAATACATGGGTTTGCCGGCAGCAATCAAGTTGTATAGGGCGGCATCAAATAAATTACCGGTCTGTG
>JAYEIA010000020.1:0-17782 GCA_034659855.1 Bacteroidota bacterium | reverse complement strand
CAAAAATTTCACGAAATAAGTGAACTGACCAATGATGCCCGTCACCGGTTGTTTATCAATTATGAAAGACTTCCTTTGGTATTGAGCAAGTTACTCAAACATAACAAAAGCACCATTGAGTTTATTTCAAAATTTGCAGATTGGTCAGCATTGGAACTTGAGATGGATGATAATGAAATTGAACTGTCCGGCTATACCAACTCCGGAGAAAACCATAAATATCTTAATGTTTTCAAAAAACAACGCCCGGATGATAATAATTTATTAAGCCTATTGCCCAATAACATTTCCTCTTTCATGATACTGAATATTGGAGAAGGCAACGAATTTAAAAAACATTACGAAAACTACTTGTCAGACCTTAATGATATAAAAGACTACAAAAAAAACCTCAAAATATGGTACAATAAAAATATCGGCAGTCAAACAACCATCGATTTTTTTGATTTTACCACCGGCGAAATTGCTTTAGTTTACAAACAACCGGGCTTTGCCGCGACAAGTCATCAAATCGTTTTTACGGAGGTTTCCAATAAGAAAAAAGCCATAGATTTTTTTAGAGCCCATATTCAAAAAATTGATACCGTTTCAAAAACTATAAAAGTAGCCGGGCAAAGATATATCCTCTACCCTTTTCAGTCTGAACAATTTTTTGCTCATGCCTTTGGCTCAGTTTTTTCAAACGTTTCTCCCACCACAGTCTGCCTTATAGAAAACTATTTGGTATTCTCAGAATCGGAGAAGGCTTTTAAAAACTTTATTATTGACTACCACAAAAAAGGAAAACTGAAAGAAGCAGAACATCTGCAATTCTATACCAATGAATCGAATATATTTATATACAGTAATGTATTACGTTCAATTCCGTTCCTAAACAATTATCTTTTGGAGAAAACATCAGATAAACTCAAAAAGGATAAAAACTTTTGGAGAAATATCTCCGGTCCCGGCATTCAATTTACAGCCGATTCCAACCCGGTATATACCGCCATAAAAATTCAACTAAAGTCCGTTACAAATAAAAACATACAAGCCGAATGGGAATGTACTTTGGATTCAAAACCCATAACAAAACCCTTTACCGTTAAAAATCATAATACCGGTGATTACGAAATTTTTGTACAAACCGAATCAAACACCATATATTTAATCAGCAGCAAAGGTGAAATATTGTGGAAAAAAATTGTTAACGGAAAAATCATCAGTGAAGTTTTTCAAATCGATTATTACAAAAACAATAAATTGCAACTGCTGTTTAATACGGCAAAGACCTTATATCTTATCGACAGAGAAGGAAATAAAACAGACAACTACCCCATTGATTTTAAGTCGCCGGCAACCAACGGAATTACAGTTATTGATTATGATAAGGATAAGAATTATCGAATATTTTTTGCAAATAAAAACAAAGGGGTTTATGCTCTGGATAAAACCGGCTCAACACTTAACGGATGGGTTTTTGATAAAACGCAGCAAGAAGTAACCCGACCAATACAATATTTCCGAAACGAAACTAAAGATTATATATGCTTCTTTGATCAATCCAAATTATATATTACAAACAGGCGGGGCGAAATTCGACTCAAGCCCCAAGCCGATTTCCCGATTGCCAAAAACACCGCTTTATTTTTTGAACCCAAAACAAAAACGTCATCTCCCCGATTTGTGCTTTCAGACCCATCGGGCTCGGTTTATTTTGTTTATCTTGACTCCGGCAATGTAAAACGTATGAAAATGAAGGCCAAATCGGGCAATCATTGGTTTAACTACAAAGATGTTTCCGGAAACTCATACCCGGAATTTATTTTTACTGACGAAAATAAACTAACAGTTACAGACAGAACAAACAAACAAGTTTTTGAGATGAAACTGGAAAAACCTATATCTCAAGAAATGAATCATTATCAGTTCTCAAACAAAAATCATCAAATTGGAGTGGTAACTCAAGCAAACAACAAGGTTTATCTGATAAAAAACAACGGAAAACCCGGAGAAGGCTTCCCCCTTGCCGGAAACACGCCGTTTTCTGTCCGAAGATTTAATAATAACCAACACTTTTCACTGGTCGTGGGTTCAAATAACAAACTCCTGAGCTATCGAATTTATCGTTAAACCGTATTGTTACAAAATTTGAGCAGCAAAATAAATTCGAATCCCTTAATTAGTGTCTGAACGGAAATAGACGAATTTTACGAAATGAGTTTTTTTTGATGAGATTTTTATTTTTTTAAATTTGGTGATGCCACTGTATCAGCGAATTAAAAAAAATAAAAATATCGCAAAAAAAAACATTTCTAATTTTGGGTATTTCCGTTCAGGCACTAATTACTCAAGAGTCCGTTATTCTAAGGGATTGTGATGAAAAAAATTCACAGTTTTAAACGAAGTTATTTTATAACTTGAAAATACTGCGAATAGCGAGCTATTTAAAAGATTTTCAATTTTTTTTACGAACGAGCAAAAATGAAGGGCAAAAGAACGAGTTTAAATAAATTTCACCCCCTCACCCTTTACCCTTCACCCCTCACCCTTAAAAGATAAAAGGACAAAAGAACAAGTTTAAAGTGTCACGTTATTTAAGAACAATCCCTAAAGGCATGAATAATTTATCATAATAAAAACTATTTAATTTTTTTTCATTACCTTTGCTTTCAGATAAAAAAAGAAATTATGAAAAAACAAATAATATTACTTTCAACACTTATTTCATTGCTGTTTTTTAGTATTTTCTCCGACTCTTGCCGGAAACCGGAAGACCTATTCCCGGAAATACAAAAAATGACCGATTCAATTTCATTTGACGGTGCTTTTGCAGTTCCCCTTGTAGATACCGAGTTTTTAATTTTGAATTTTGTGCCTGAAGGAGACTCCAGTCTATGGGTTTCTTTTGATGACGAGGATCTGGCTCACCTCAGAATGTACTATAGCGGGCTTATTGATTTTCAAATGAATGAGTTATACGATCTGCCCTACCCTGCTCCGCAGTCATTCCCAATTCCTGCCGACAGCCTGACCATTGGAACCGACACCAGCAAAATGAAAGTATATAGTAAAATGCTTACGGGACACCTGTACTTTGATGACCCGAAAATAAAATTTATCTTCTATAATGAGATACCGATTGTAACATTTTATCGATTGGATACCCTTCTGATGTATGATGCCAATAATGTGCAACTTTCTCATACCGAGGACACAAAATACACCATAGCAGCTCCAACAATTCAAGGAGAAACAGTAAAAGACTCTATTCTGATAGATAAAAACAGAATACCGGATCTTCCGACAGTTTTTTCACCGGTTCCTAAGTATATTCGTTTTATTACCACAACCGGAAGCAGTGAAATTCAGAACCTCCCGTTTGAAGTTGACGGAAGCGAAAATTTCAGAATGGATGCAGAAATTGATCTTCCCCTTGAAGCCAGATTAGAAGACCTGGTCATGGGAGACACCTTAGATTTTGTTGATCTTGATTCTGATACATACAATAATATTGACTCTTTAGTACTCAAAATTGAATTCAACAACGGCTATCCGTTCGAAGCCGTTTCTCAAATATATATTACAGACACAACCGATCTCGGAGAAATAGGCTACTATATAGATTCCCTGTTTTCTGATACTTCGGCAGAAGATATCTATGAAGACGGATGGCACTTTGAATCGGCTGAAACCGATGCATCAGGAATTGTAAAAGAGAACGGTGCTAAAAAAAGCATGGCGATAATCAGACTAAATAAAGAACGTCTGGACTTCTTGAGAGACGAACACGCTTCAAAAATTGTTATAAATTCAACCCTGAACAGTTACGATCAAAGCAATGGCCTGGATATCAGAATAATGTCATACTACAAACTGGGTCTGCGAATAGGAGTAAAAGTAGATATCTCAGGAAATACCTCCGATACTAAATAATATTTATTTCCCTAAAAAAAGTGAATAAATTGATTATGAAAAAAAGACAAATAATTTTCGCTATACTACTCATGCTCCTTGCGTTACCATTTGGAGCAATTGCCCAGTACAACACACTGTACGAAATGAAACATGTTCCGCAGCACAATTATTTTAACCCGGCAAGGCAGCCGGATTGTAAAATTTATGTCGGCGTTCCCGGAATTAGTCATCTAAAAACTAATATTGCCTCATTGGGTCCTAACTACGACGATTTATTCAGCCCTACTCAAAACCAAGACAGTTTTTTTATTGACTTGGATAAAATTCAAAATTCATTGGGCGAATCAAATATGTTGAATGCTGAAGCCCGTGTTTCAATTCTCGAATTCGGATTTGCGTTAGGCAGCAGCCAATACATTACCTTTTCTGTAAGCAACAATACAAATCAGCGATTCACTTACCACGACAACCTTCTTGATATACGCCACGGAAACTACAGACCCGATGGCACACCAATTGAAATAAAATTGAAACAAGAATTAACAAATTACAACCAATACAGTCTTGGTTACTCAAAAAAGTTTTACAATAACCTGACCATAGGAGCCAGACTAAATATCTACAGCGGAAATGCACACTTCGAAACCAATACATTTGACATTAAGTGGTACACCGATCCGGCGGAAGGCGAAATTTACCCATGGAGGTTTGAAACCGATATTGACATTCAAGCGGCTTATTTTTCAGATTGGGAAATTCTGACAGACAGCACCGGGATGCTGTCCGAAGTTGAATTAGATACAGATTTCGAAACCATGAATAAAGCAAAAATTGCTTTTTCAAAAAACTTGGGGATTGGGATTGATGCCGGCATAGATTATCGCATTTTTGACTGGTTAAATGTATCGGCCTCAGTAAAGGATTTTGGATTTATTAAATGGAAAGATGTTGCTAAGAATTTAGGAAATACCGGCAACTTTGACTTTTCGGGAGTTGACTTGGGGCGCTACATAACAGGAATGGAAAGTTTTGGCGGAAACAATATTTTTCAAGATTCACTGGTAAGAGATCTAACAGACAGCTTGTTGTTGCACTTCACCCCCGAAATAAAGCAGGAAGCAGATTATTCATACACCGATTATCTCAGCACTCAATTTTATACCGGTGCAGAGTTTTATGTTACGGATTGGTTAGATTTTGGTGCGCACTACCACGGCATACTCATCGGCAAACAATTATTCTCCGACTTCTCGTTATCGGCAAACGCCAATTTCCTTCGCGGCTGGGCTTTTTCGGTTAATTATACTGCAGCACAAAATTCGTATAATAATATTGGGGTAGGTTTTGCTTATAAATTGGGCCCATTTCAAATGTACTTCGTTACGGATAATATAGCTCCCGGTATGTACATGTGGGACAAAGAATTTACCCAAACATATATGTACAACACAAACAGTGTAAACTTTCTTTTTGGAATGAATATTCTTATTTGTAAAAACAAATATGATTACGGGCTGATGTTCTAATGACGATGCAACCATTATTATAAACAGTTTGTCAATACTATACTAAACATTAAAAAATAGAACCATGAAATCATTTAATATTATTATTTCGTTATTTATTGTGGCATTATTAGGCTTTTCCGCCTGCGATAAGCCTGAAGAACCTGATGAGCAGACAGCCAAAGATATGGCCAAAGGAGCCTATATTGTTTCTGATGCTTTTGCTGTGTCTAACGACTACAGCAACAGTAAAAAAGGAATTTCCGAATACCCCGATTGTATCACTACGGGAGTTATCGAAGGAGGTATTTCTCTTACTTTTGACAATTGTACTTTTAACGGAATAACCAGAAATGGAGTCCTGGAAATCACATATAACGGACCGTGGAGCGAAACCGGCTCAACACTCACTATAGGATTTGTAGATTACACCGTTGACGGACATACAATGTCAGGATCTATAACATCCGAACACAAGTCTGAGGATGCAAGTGGTATTCGCTCATTCACCATCACAGCATCCGATATGGAATTAACCTTCAGTGACGGAAATACAACAACTTGGGATTCTGAACGAAATTACAGAATGATAGCCGGTCTTCTTACATTCTTAGACCCGACTGACAACGTATTTGAAATAAGCGGAAGCTCAACAGGAGTAAACAGAAAGGGAGAAAGCTATACCACCTCATCAACCCAATTAAGGAAAGATTTCAGTTGTAAATTCCCGGTTTCCGGAACTACTACTATTACCAAAGGAGAAGATTCTCCTATCGAAATTGATTTTGATACCGACAATTGCCTATCGGCAAAAGTTACTCAAAACGGAATTACAATCGAAATAGACTTATAGAAAACTTATCAACTAAACAAGTACCGATACTCGAAAGAGCATCGGTACTTGTTTAAATTATAAATGTATGTTTAAACAGTCTCCCCATAATATTTTCAACTACCAACCTCTTTATTACGATAAAAAAAAGGAAAAAAGAGACGAGCTAAAAAAGAAAGCCTCCGATAGTGCAAGTAAAATAGAAGGAAGCTTTAAATCAAGAATCGGACATACTGCCGACAAGAAAAAATCTTCGAATATCAGAATACTTGTCATTCTGGGGTTTATTGGGCTTATTGCCTACTACCTATTAATTCATAAAGATTTGATTTCTTACATGTTGCAATACTTAATACCCGAAGCAAAATAAATTTACAGGTTCAACACTTCTCTGACGGTTCTCTCATCCTGTATCAGCTGATTTCTCAAAGCGGTAGAATTAGCAAACCGTTTTTCGGTTCGTATATACTCAACCAACGACAACTTAATATACTTCCCGTAAAGCTGTTTATTAAAATCAAAAATATGAACTTCAGGCGTTGGCTGAACATCGCCGGTAACAGTAGGCCGAAGACCAATATTCAACATACCGAAATATTTTTTCTCCTCAACCCATACGTGCACGGCATAGACTCCAAACTTTGGCAATAATTTATCTTCAGCGACTTTTATATTGGCTGTTCGGTAATTCAATGTTCGTCCGATCTTATTCCCATCGGTAACCTCTCCTCCCAAATAATAATTATAGCCCAAAAAATGATTGGCTTTTTTCAAATTTCCTGATTTTAAGGCCTTTCGTATTTTTGTTGAACTAATATTTACCGCCTCCATGGTCAAAACTTCAGCTTTTACTACACTGAATCCCAAAGGAGCTGTACAAGAATTCAATACATTTATATCTCCTTGCCTATCCTTTCCAAAACGATGATCATACCCAACAACCAGGCGAGCAGCAGAAAGCTTAGGATGTAATATTTGCTCAATAAAATCGCAAGAGCTCAACGAGGCAAATTCAGGAGTAAACGGATAAACCACCAAGTGGTCAATTCCTGTTTCTTTGAAAATATTAATTTTTTCGTCCAATGTTTGTAATAACTCAATGGGTCTTCCGGAACGAGATAAAACTTTCCCGGGGTGCGGCCAAAATGTTAATACAACAGACTCCGCTCTTAGAGTGCGAGCTTGAACCAGCAATTCATCAATAATAAATTTATGCCCTAAATGAAGTCCGTCAAAAGTGCCTACTGTTACAACGGTATGACTAAATTTGGCCGTATTCAAATCAAAATGAACGTTCACAGAAATATTTTTATTTATTACAAGAAATTCAGTTTAAAAAGTTATAAAGTTGAAAGTTTATAAAGTTAAAGTGCTAAATATAAGCGTTTCAAGTTAATTGTAAAATAATTTATAAAACTCCGATAATCAAGAACATAACTTGTTTTACTAAAATAAAACATACGTTTTAGACCGGACTTTTACAAAATTATAAATAATTAAGAAGACGGCAATATCCGGAATGCAAATAACACAGGAATTTGGCAGCCTTTTGACTCCAAAGCTCCGCATAAAAAACACCGCCTGATACTTTTTAATTTACAAGCCATGCGTGTGCTATACTTTAAATGGTTTAATTATTTAATGATATAATGATACAATACCTTGCTATTCAACAAATACACTCTTTGTAAAAGTAAAATTATTAACCGTTTCAGACTTCGTCTGTTTTAATATTTTAAATAGCTAAACTCCTTTAATATAGAGGTTGCTATATGATTTTGCGATATAATTGGGCACAGGCATTATTTGAAGAAAACCCAAACGCCTAATAATGAGATAGATAGCAATAGCTGTGAATTTGTTTCAAAATTTGTTTTATCAGGCATTCAGGCACTTACAATTATACACAATGTCCATTTTTTTATATTAAAACAGACGAAGTCTGCGTTTAAAGTATATTTCATTTATCCTATAAAATTTTAAAAAACGTTTAACGCAGTCCGGAAATATACTCATCCAACTCCTCTATGGACGACGAAAAGCTGAATACATCATTTATCATGTAATAGTTCTCTATGTCAAAGGTGTGCAAGTAAGCGTGTTTTGCAAGCTCTAATTTGTTATCATCAAAGCTGAACAAAGAAACCAACGCTTTAACTTGAGCTACAGTTAAGCAATTTGAATTAATAATTTGTTTGGAGACCATTAATTTGTCATCCTCGAAACTTTGATTGTTCACCGTTTGTTTGGCCACATTAAAATTGGCCGAAGTCATTGGATAGCGACAACCGGTGCCTCCGGAGTAATCCGTATTTCCGTACTCTTGGTCATATTCGGCATTATTAGGCAATTCTTCAACATATTCAACATCGTGCTCTTCGTTGTAATAGACATCACTCCGAACTCCATGACTTTCATCGGTCAGGCTTTCGCTCACTGAAACATCAACACTCACACCGCTGTCGTTCCCACTGACAGACATATGCATACTCTGTGTTTCACCGCCATTTGTTCCCGATTCGGTAACCGACATACTCACAGATCCCGACTCTCTGCCGTCTTCAGTAACATTCATTCCAACCGAAACATGCCCTCCTTGAGAGCTGTTATCGTCAACGTCCTGAATTTGAATGGCATGGTCAGCTTGAACTTCGCCAGGAGAATCCTCAACGCTTTCAACCGCATAAGTCTCTTCCTGATATATTTCCTCCGAGTAATATCGAATTACTTTATCCCCGTTTCGCTTTCGCTTGATTTGATAGGTAACGGTAAACCCGGGCTTAAGATAGATGTTTTTTTCCAACGCATTTAGAGATGTGTTTTCATAAATTATTTTGGCTTCATAGCGTGGTGCCGTGAGGCCGGCAACATGAACATTAATTTTGGGAGTCGTGTTTTGCATTTCACCGTTCAATACTAAGGAAAAATTATTTCCCTCCTTATCAAAAATAGTTATACCCCCTTCTTGTGCTTTTGAACTGTTAAACAATAATGCGATAAATAAAGCCAATAAAATAGTCTGTCGTGATTTCATATTTTTGTTTTAATATTTGAGTTCCTCGCCGGAACGAGCTTGTAGCCGTACCCCAATGCAAAATTAACAAAATAAATTTCTTCGGGATTATGAATTTTATATTTCCTACTCATTTACAATTTTTTTATTGTCAAAATTGCTAATTACATTTAATTTTAGTTTAGCAAAAATTTATATTTAATAATTGCTATTTTTCTTAACTCTCACCTGTATTTGCTAAAGAAGGTACGAGCTACAAACTCGCACCGGCGGGGGCGTTAGCAAAATTATTAATTACTCATTACTTACATGCAAGCCAAACTCCATGCCGGTTTCTTCATTCCGTTTAATTTAATGAAAAAATAAATAAGCCAACAAAACGGAAGCTATTATTCCGGCAAAATCAGCAATCAAACCACAAGTCACAGCGTACCTTGTATTTTTTATACCCACCGAGCCAAAATAGACCGCAATAATATAAAATGTAGTATCCGTAGCTCCTTGCACCGTAGAGGCAACACGCCCCACAAAAGAATCTGCCCCGTGTGTATTCATGGCATCAACCATCATTCCTCTGGCACCGCTTCCGCTCAAGGGTTTCATAAGTGCAGTGGGCAGGGCTCCGACAAAATCAGTATTGACTCCCAAAAAAGAGAGTAATGCCGATATGCCTTCAATAACAAAATCCATAGCCCCGGAAGCTCTAAACACCCCAATAGCAACAAGTATTGCAATAAGATAGGGGATTATCTTTACGGCAATTTTGAATCCGTCTTTGGCTCCTTCGATAAAGGCCTCATAGACATTAACTTTTTTAAGTGCGGCCAACACAATAAAGAAAACCATGATGGAAAATAATATGACATTACCGGCCACCGAGGAAATCTCTGTAACTTTTTCTTGAGGAAGTGTCGAAAAATAAATAATAAGACCGACAATTAGAGCAGTTAGCCCACCCAAGTAGGTCAAAATGGTTTTATTGAACAGGTTTATTTTTTGATAAAGAGAAACACTTATCAAGCCGGCAATTGTAGAAAAATAGGTAGCCAGCAAAATAGGAATAAAAATATCTGACGGATTTACCGCCCCCAACTGAGCCCGATAAACCATTACACTGATTGGAATGATTGTCAGCCCGGAAGTATTAAGCACCAAAAACATAATTTGAGCATCTGAAGCCGTAGATTTGGTTTTGTTCGTTTTTTGAAGTTCATCCATGGCTTTTAAACCGGCGGGGGTTGCCGCATTATCAAGACCCAACATATTGGCAGCAATATTCAACACAATGGATCCGTAGGCCGGATGATCCTTGCCTAATTTCGGGAAAATTTTATTAAAAAACGGAGCAATCGCTTTTGAGAAAAGTCTGACAACTCCCCCCTTCTCCCCTACTCGCATAAGCCCCAACCAGAATGTAAGTACCCCGGTTAATCCCAAAGAAATTTCAAAACCGACTTTTGCCGAATCAAAAGTACTGTTAACCATATCGGGAAAAACGCCGACGTCACCAAATAAGACAAGCTTGACCAAGCCAACAATAAAAGCAATTACAAAAAAAGCAATCCATATATAATTTAAAACCATAGTTTTAGTTTCTGCTGCAAATAATATCAAGCAAATGTATAAAAATTATGCATATACTAAACCGCAATACCGGGATTATGCCCCGTAAAGAACAGAAAAAAGCCCGATTACTGCTCTCCTGAATTATTTGAATGTTATTTAAAATATTCTTATCCAAAAATGCTGTAAATCATTATAGACTCACAAAAACACTTTACCGAAGGACAAATACCGTTGAATATTTTAACCGATTGTACTACCTTTATAAAAAACAATAGAATTTATGAAATGCATCACAATTGTAATTGCATTGCTCAGTAGTATTTTGTCTTTCGCCCAAGAGAAGAATACATTATCATTCTCAAGAGAGGATAAAAGACAGCTTACAATTCCTTTTCTACTAGTGAGTAATCTTGTTGTTATTCCTGTCAGTATAAACAATTCCGACACCTTGAATTTCATTCTTGATACCGGACTCAAGTCCACCATAATTACCAACCTGCCTCCTGAAGACTCCACCTTATTAACATTTTCGGGTTCGGCCATAGTTAAAGGATTGGGTGAAGAAAAAGACTTAACTGTAAAATTTTCATATAATAATACCATTGAAATAAACACTATAAAATCGACAAATTATCGTTTTCTGTATATCGAAGAAAATCGATTCAACCTCACCGGAGAACTCGGAATGGAAATTCACGGAATAATTGGCTCGGATGTTTTTAAAAACTTTATAGTCAAAATTAATTACAGCACTCAGAGAATTACATTTTATAATCCCGAAAAATATAATACCGACCGAAAGCTCAAACACTATGAAATAATACCTCTGGAATTCTACCACGGAAAACCTTATATCAATATACCGGCTCAATGCAAAAACAATAAAAGTTTTTTGGCAAAACTACTCATTGATACCGGCTCGGGAGACGCTGTTTGGCTGTTTAAAAATACAAATTCAAACATTCAAATTCCTGCAAAGCATCGCTATTCTTATTTGGGCAAAGGACTCAGCGGAAATATTCACGGAAACTTAGGTCGCATACAAGGAATTAAGCTCGGAAAATATTCACTAAATGATGTCACCTGCGCTTTTCCTGATACAGCGGCTTTAAAAAATGTAATTATACAAGATATTCCCGGAAGAAACGGGAGTATTGGGGCTGAAGTTTTGCACCGATTTACAATTATTTTTGATTACCAAAACCAACGAATGGCAATAAGGAAAAATCGAAATTACAACGAAATATTTAGATTCAATAACGCAGGGCTTACCGCAAAAGCTCCCTATGGTCTGCTCCCATTTTTTGTGGTCTCAAACATTAGAGCCGGTTCGGCTGCAGAAATAGCGGGCATACAAGAGGGCGACCAAATAATATCGTTAAACGGAACACCTGCAAACCAACTGAAAGTAACTGATATAAACGGAAGTATGAGAGACCGAGCCGGAAAAAAAATAAGACTAAAAATAAGAAGAGGCAATACTATACTAAAATTTACATTTAACCTGAAAGGGAGCTTATAAATAATAGTTGCAGATTTGTACATTTTCTAATCATAAATACAGACTTTGCATTAAACAACATATATTGGATGCCATTGGTTTTCAATTATCAGGTACTGAAAATCAAGAACTCTTTTTTACCTTCAATAAAAACTTTAATCGAAAGCTCATAATAATAATATGCCAACAAAATAACTTCGCCTACGCTGTCATAATTTATTTCGTATCCGCTCCTAAACGCAGTAGAACAGTACAAGTAAAAACCGGAAATTGTATAGGCTTTTACTCCTCAAACCGGCACTTTTTTAATAAAATATAAAGCTCATTCCACAAAATCCACATCCATGTCGGTATTCTTGGTTTTTTATTTTATTTTTGTGTAAAAATAATACAATATACTATGGCAACAACTGCAGATTTTAGAAAAGGAATGTGTTTGGAATATAATAATGATCTCTTTACTATTGTACATTTTGAACACTCAAAATCAGGGAGAGGAGCTGCTTTTGTCAGAACAAAACTAAAAAGTTTAACTACCGGAAAAATTAAAGAAAACACATTTTCTGCAAAAGAAAAAGTAACCGAAGCCAGAATAGAACATCGTCCGTACCAATATTTGTATAAAGATGACCTTGGGTATCATTTCATGAATATAAAAGACTATGAGCAAACCCATTTGCCCGAAGTTTTAATAGAAAATGCCGATCTGTTTAAAGAGAACCAGGAAGTTGAAATTGTTTTCCATGCCGAAACGGAAAAAGCATTAACTTGTTATTTACCGTCTTTCATAGAGTTGGAAATAAGCTATACAGAACCCGGAGTAAAAGGCGACACGGCATCTTCAACTGTAACAAAACCGGCAACTCTGGAAACAGGAGCTGAAATAAGAGTCCCTTTATTTATAAACAAAGGAGATGTCATAAAGATTGACACAAGAACAAGAGAATATTCTGAAAGAATAAAATAAATGGCTTCTAAAGCATCTATCAAACGGCTGAAATTTTGTAATTTTAAGCTTGATTCATTATTGGAGACAACAAATGCCATCAATAATAATCTGAGTATTGATGAACTCTTGGCCAAATTTAAAATGCTTTTGATTGAACAATTGAACATTGCCAAACTTGCCATTTTTGCAAAACGTTCGTCTTGGGAAATAATGTTGTACGGAGGAGTTGGTAAAGCCATACCGGAAAAAATTTCAGTCGTCAACGATTTACTCGGTATTGTTGAAATTACTACTGTTTCATCCACAAAAACAGAAACGTTGGAACCCTTTGATTTTATTATCCCCGTTTACCACAAAGATACACCGCTGGCCTACGTCTTAATTGGCGATGTTGATGAAGAAAAGGAAGGAGTAAGCCCAACAATTAAACACTTGCACTTTATAAAAACGCTGACAAATGTAATATTTGTAGCCATCGAAAACAAACGATTGTATATTGAAAGCCTGAAACAAGAGCGACTTAACAGAGATATGGAGCTGGCAGCCGGTATGCAAAAAATGCTTATTCCGGATACTCAAGAATTTGAAAAAAATCAGGCATTTGATATTCAAGCATTTTACCTGCCCCACTTTGCCATAGGAGGCGACTATTACGATTTCGGAAAACTGTCTGAAAACTCTTACTTCTTTTGCATTGCCGATGTTTCCGGAAAAGGGATTTCAGCCGCGTTACTAATGTCAAATTTTCAAGCGGGTTTACGTTCTGTACTTTCTAAAAAAACCGAATTGACGGAATTGGTAGAAAATCTGAACACTTTAGTCCTAAAAAATGCCGGAGGTGAAAAATTTATCACCTTCTTTATTGCAACATACAACACCCAAACACGAACCCTCGAATACGTTAATGCCGGGCATAACCCTCCCCTGCTCCATAGTGGCGACAAATTGACGGAGCTGAAAGACGGATGCCCCGGTGTTGGGATGCTGGATACACTTCCTCCAATCAGAAAAGGGTTTCATCAAAAATTAGCCATAAATACCAGACTGATCTGCTTTACCGACGGAATAGCAGAACTGGAAAATAAACAAGGAGAAGAAATTGGAACGCTTAAATTAAAAAATAGCTTGAGAGAAACAAATACAATAGACGATACATTTAAATACCTCAAGCAAAACCTAAATTTAAAAAAAGGAAATAATAAACTTTTTGATGATATAACAATGTTAGGTATTAATTTTAAATAGATATTTGTCAAATTATCATTTATTATTTGCATATTATTTTTATATTTAGGTCTTAAATTGAATCCGGAAAATGGAAAAACAAACAAATAAGTCACCGGCGAGTAAAGTATCCATTCTGGAAGAACGTATAGACTATCTTGAAAAGCTTAATCAAGAGTTAGTTGAACAGAATGATAAGCTCAGAGAAGAAAATGATAAAACCTCTGAATTGTTGTCATTCCTGCCTACTGATGCAAAAAATCAAATAAAAATGAAGGGTAAGGCATCCTCTCTTCGGTATAAAATGGTTACCGTTTTATTTGCAGACGTTAAAGGATTTACCAAACTTTCCGAAACCGAAAATGCAGAAGAACTCATTGACGAATTAGACGACTTTTTCTTCTTCTTTGATGAAGTAGTGAAAAAAAATAATATCCAAAAGGTAAAATCCATAGGCGATACATACATGTGTGCCGGCGGGATACCGAAAAAGAACAGAACAAATCCGATAGAAGTAATAAAAGCGGCTCTTGAAGTTCAAGACTATTTACAAAGTATTCAAGAAAAATCAGAAAAAAGTAACCGTAAAATTTGGAATTTAACTTTTGGAATTCATACCGGCCCGGTAACTGCTGATGTATCCGGGAAACGAAAAATTTCATACAGCATAAAAGGAGACACCGTAAACATAGCGAGCAGAATAGAATCGGCAAGCAATCCTACTGAAATCAGTATTTCTGAAATGACTTATGCATTCATGAAAGATTTCTTTGTCTGTGAATACCGCTCCAAAATACCCATAAAATACAAAGGAGATACCCCGGTATATACCGTTAAAGGATTGCGACCGGAACTTTCATCAGACGATGCCGGCAGAATTCCAAACGATACTTTCAATACAAAATTTCAGATGATTCAATTTGAAGACATCAATGATTATATCATGGATCGATTGGAAAGAGAGCTTCCCAAACACCTCTACTATCACAATCTGAAGCATACCATTGATGTAACCATAGGTGTTGAAATTTTGGGTTCGGGTGAAGGAGTTGACGATAAAGAAATGATCTTACTGAAAACAGCTGCACTGTTTCACGATTTCGGACAAATTAAAGGGGCACTAAATCACGAAAAAAGAAGTTGCGAGATTGCAAAAGATATTTTGCCGAAATTTGATTATTCTCCGGAGCAAATTGAAACCATAGTCGATATAATTATGGCAACCAAACTGCCGCCAACACCCAAAACCAAGTTACAACGAATTATTTGTGATGCAGATTTGGACTACCTTGGTCGAAAAGACTTTATTCCTGTTTCTGATACGCTTTACAGGGAATTAAAAGTGCAAGGTTTAATTACTGATTTCAATGAATGGAATAAAATGCAATTAAAATTCCTGTCATCACACCAATTTTTTACTAAAACTGCTCAAAATATGAGGCTGGTAAACAAAGAAAAACAAATTAACAGGATTAAAAAAATCATTGTCGAAGAAGATTAAAAACCAAAAGTTATGCTCACAGCAGCATAACTTTTTTTATTAACAATAAAAACGAGTCAAATGAACAATAATCTTAATTGGGGAAAACTTCCTTTTGCTTATCAAAAAACAAATTATAACGTAAGATGTTATTATAAAAATGGTTCTTGGGGTGAAATAGAAATTTGCTCATCGGAAACTATTCCCATGCACATGGCTGCGACATCTCTCCATTACGGACAAGAGATTTTTGAAGGGCTAAAGGCATTCAAAGGAAAGGACGGTAAAGTAAGACTATTCAGACCGGAAGAAAATGCCAAACGAATGCAAAATTCTGCTGACGGAATTATGATGGAAGCACCAAGTGAAGAGCTTTTCCTGAAAATGGCAAAACAAGTTATCAACTTAAATAAAGAATTTGTACCGCCACACGGTACCGGTGCTTCACTATACCTCAGACCGCTTCTTATAGGTACCGGCCCGAGAGTCGGAGTAAAACCGGCCGACGAGTACCTATTCATGATTTTTGTTACTCCCGTTGGCCCATACTTCAAAGAAGGTTTCAGCCCGGTGTCCATGATGATTACAAGAGAATTTGACAGAGCTGCCCCACAAGGAACCGGTCGGTTCAAAGTCGGCGGCAACTATGCAGCCAGCCTCAAATCTATGAAAAAAGCCCATGATGATGGCTATGCAAACATTTTATACTTAGACGCTAAGGAGAAAAAATATATTGATGAATGCGGCCCCGCAAACTTTTTCGGAATTAAAGACGGGACATATATTACTCCAAAGTCAGACTCAATATTGCCGTCCATAACTAATAAAAGTCTGTTAACATTGGCCCAAGATTTGGGTTACAAAACGGAACGTCGCCCGGTAAAACCGGAAGAGCTCAAAGACTTTCAAGAAGCCGGAGCATGCGGTACAGCTGCAGTAATAAGCCCCATTGGAAAAATATACGATAATGACAAGGATATTGAATATACATTTGATTCCCCCGGAAAAATTTCCACTCAACTTTACAAAGAGTTACAAAGCTTGCAAAGTGGCGATATTGAGGATCGATTTGGCTGGGTTACTATAGTAGAATAATAAATTTATATAGCTAACATAGTGATTTACAAGCATACAAAATAAAAAAGATTTATATATGAAAATTTTATCATTCAGAATGAAATTTGCCAATAAAAAATGGCCGGCTTACCTTGAAGAAGAATTCGGAAAAGAGACCTCAGAATTGTTTACTGTAGAATCTCACGGTAAAAACAAATCTGCTGAAGCAAAAATCATAATCAACAAATTTAAAGGCGATTCTGAGTTAATCTCTAAAATTAAAAGTCACGAGAATGTAACTTCAGCCTATATTGCCAACAATGATGATGTTACAAGACTAAAGTAGCTAATGTACACGAATAAAAAAAGCACTGAGAAATCAGTGCTTTTTTTAATTTGACCGGTTACTCTTCACTGAGTTTTTTTCGGAAATTTATGTCTAACCGCCCTATTAAAACTTAAATCTATTTAGTAAATGGTTTCAATAATTATTTATTCGGATTCAACCAAGCCGTCTTCAGACATATACCAGTATTTGTCAATCATATCATGATCCCAAACGTTTTCAACATTGTCTATATCCCATATCAGATCCTCAATATCTGAATCAAGGTAAATATAAGCCCCGGCAGGTATTCTTAAAATTAAATCCAAATTCTCAAAATGAAATTTTGTTTGCTCTGCGGTAGTAAAGTAGGGATTAAAAATTAATTCACCGCCCTTTTGTTTCCAATCATACTGATAGAGTGATTTTTTGGC
>JAYEIA010000019.1:0-3886 GCA_034659855.1 Bacteroidota bacterium | reverse complement strand
TCAGAACCCGTGTTTGTTTTTCTTGAATTCGATGAACGATTTACATCAGAACCCGTGTTTGTTTTTCTTGAATTCGATGAACGATTTACATCAGAACCCGTGTTCGTTTTTCTTGAATTCGATGAACGATTTACATCAGAACCTGTGTTTGTTTTTCTTGAATTTGTCGAGCGGTTTACATCAGCTCCGGTATTTGAAGACCTGTTCGTGTTACGAGAAGTCGTTGTTCTGTTGTTGGTATTCGAGCCGGTTGCGTTTCTTCCGCTTTCAGAACTCACCGAATGGTTTGAACGTCTGACAACATCACTTCTGTTTCCGGCAGAACCTGTAGTCCCTGCTCTACTGCCCGAAGTTCTGCTGACTCCGCTTCGGTTAGTACCGGGAGTTCGTGCATTTCTTCTTGCCGTTCCCGAACGATGTCCGTAGCTTGAGTTTCCACTGCCGTAATAGGAGTTCCCGTATCCGGAATAATAATCATTATATCCGTAATATCCGGCATAATATCCATCTCGGTATCCGTTGTAGTACCCGTTCCAATAGCTTCCGTAATATCCGCTGTAGCCCCACGAACTGTAGTAATAGGGTCTATTCCAGTATCTGTGCCCATACCAACTGTGTCTGTACGGTCGGCGATTCCAATATCTGTAATAGCTTGGGTAGTAGTCATAATATATTGAAGGATAGCCGTAACTGTATCCCCATCCACCGGTATAGTAATAGTCGTTATAATAATCGTTTACCACATACACGTCTGAGTGAAATCTTCGAATACGTGTGGTGTATGACGGATAATCCTTAATAATAATAACATCAGTCTCGCCGTCATCTTTGATTACAATTGTTTCATCTGATGAATTATCTCCTGAATAATATTCTGCATTTTCATTGGCAGAACTTTCATCGGCATAATTATCATAAACTTCACCGTCTGAAACCTCTCCTGATTGAGAGTTATCTCCGGAATCTGAAGTTTTATCGACAATAACCGTGGTCTTTTTTTGCGGATAGGCGTCATCATATGTACGCACAACCCTGGTCGTAGTGCACGACCCTAACACAAATAGTGCTAAACCGAATAATAGTGCTAAGTTTTTCATTTTAAATTCCTCCTTGTGTTTAATTTCTAAAACTTGTGTTTGATTTTCAGTAAATACTATCCAAAAACTGTACCAATATTTTATTATACTCTCTGAAAACCTTTTATAACACGCTTTACGGAAAATTATAATCTAAATTTTATTTTCCATTATGTAAACAAGAACTGTTTTAATGTATTTTATTCTTGTTCGTTTGTCGTGAGATGTATTAAAAAATAAATTCCATAAAAAATAATTATTTTTAGTTTTTTCTCACCACCTCATTTTATTAAAAAACTTGTATTACCCTCAATTATTCACAAACTTTCAATAGAAAGCAGTATAAAATATTGATTGAATTGATATTGTAACGATAAATTTAAAAAATAAAATAACCCAAATTTGGCTATCATCCTTTTTTGCAGAGAAACAATCAATGAGTTAATATACAGACGCTTGCATTGGAGTTAATATTAATTCCCGAATTATTCGGGTTACAAAAACGAAACAAATGCTGTGATTGTAAATGTATAATTCTGCTGTTTTCCACGGAGAGCCGGTTATCTGTTTTTTCTCACTTTTTCTGCGAGCTTGTCCCAATCCTTTTCAGAAATTTTCTCGGCCCAATTAAATTGTCCGGCACCGGATAACCATTCACCACCGTCAATCGTAATATTCTCACCGTTTATATACGAAGAGTAGCCCGAAACTAAATAGGACGCAAGGTTTGCCAATTCAATATGCTCCCCCACTCTTTTCAACGGTATTCTGTCAATTAATTCTTTCTCCATACTCGGATCGGGCAACAAGCGTTTCCAAGCTCCCTTTGTAGGAAAAGGACCGGGTGCAATGGAGTTTAAACGAATATTATACTTTCCCCATTCTGCGGCCAAAGAGCGTGTCAAGTTCAGAACGCCGGCTTTACTTATTGCTGAAGGCACAACATAGCCTGAGCCTGTACTCGCATAGGTGGTAACAATATTCAATACAGTGCCCGGGGTTTTTTCCTTAATCCAACGTTTACCGGCTGCTAATGTAAAGTTGTAGGTTCCTTTCAGCACTATATTCACAACAGTATCAAAAGCTTTATGACTCAGGCGTTCCGTAGGACTTATAAAATTCCCCGCTGCATTATTTATCAAAACATCCAGCTTGCCGAATTCTTCATAAATTTCATTCAGCACTTTTTCGTTGTCAAAATAATTTCTCACATCGGTTTGCTTGGCTACTACCGGCCGCCCGGTTGCTTCGGAAATCTCAGTGGCCGTTTGCTTTAATATCTCCAACTTTCTGCTGGTGATAACTACCGTTGCTCCCAACTCGGAAAACTTAGTACTCATTGACTTTCCAAGCCCTGTTCCGCCTCCGGTTATCAATATAACTTTGTCCTTTAGTAAATTTTTTTCAAACATAGTATTGTATTTTTTGATTCAAATGTAAGGTTTATTTTACAAATATAATGACCAATCTTTATAATTCTGCTTTACGAAGTTAAAACAAATTGAAAATTAGCCTGAAAATCTAAATTAATTCAGTATGAGTTTTCAGTGACGGGCTGAAAGCCCGGTTTATTTCAACCCAAGGCAACGCCTTGGGCTATTATCATTTTTAGTTTCGCCTTGTAAAGGCAACTTATTAATAAACTGCCCTTGCAGGGCGAATAAGCTTGTTTATTCCGGACCCGGTGCATTGCACCGGGCTGAATTAGATTGCTCTTTCAGAACGTTTCCAAACTTCGTAAAGTAGAAATGATCTTACAAAAAGAATACCAACAGATTTTGAATAGTTAGTTTCGTAGATGCGTACATGTTAGAATAAGCAGTAATAAGGTAATTATTATGCGATTATTTTTCAGATAATTATACCCGACACTATGCAAACTGATATGGAACGGATACGAAATAAATTATGACAGCGTAGGCGAAGTTATTTTGTTTCCGCTTCTAAAGCCTAATAAACCATGCGATATCCTATGCTGAATTTCACAAATATTGAGTTGTGATTAAATGTGTAATCACTTCCGGTAAGAAAACTGTTCTCTACTTCGGCAATGGCTCCGTAAACCCACTTATCTCCTATATATCCGAATAGCAATCGGGCATTATATAAAAAAGAAAAACCTTGAGTTTGCCCGGTCGCCTGTTCATTTGCCGGTAAATACATACCGCCCCCGACAAAAGCCAGAGGAGAAATAATATACTTTGTTCGTATGGGGAAATTAAAAGCATAGCCGGCCAATAAATTGAAATTTAAAAGCGGCCCCACATTATTAAGTTCTGTATATTCCGGGGAATTATCCGGGTAATAGTTTTCCATATAATAAGCATTAATCCCCGGCAAAAAACTACCGGTAGCTTTCAACTGGCGCTGACTTTGCTTATAGGAGCAGACCATACTGAAATCAGAATTCAAATTTAAAAATCCGTTGACTCCGATTTTTAAAAAAACGGCTTCCGGCAAATAGACCTCTTCACTATTATTGTCGGTTAAAACAGAAAATCCTTTATATTCTTTAATATACGCATTCCCATTTAAAAAATTTGTTTTCAGACCAATATTGAAATCTATTGCTTTGGTATCAAAATCGTTGTCGGTCTGCCTAAACTTTGCAACCGGCACTAAGAGTTGCAGCTGAAGATTTCTGTAAACGGCTCCAATACCGACAAACAACATCGAATTTGAGCGGTACCGTGCAGACGGCAATCCGGTGTCACCTACTTTATAATTAAAATCACGAAAAGTAAACGGTAACTTTAATTGTAAAGCTTGTCCGAAATCTTGAATATATGTCGTATCTTGCTCTTGGGCTA
>JAYEIA010000018.1:0-3890 GCA_034659855.1 Bacteroidota bacterium | reverse complement strand
TCCGATCTTTATTATAACTAGATGTTAAAAGTCCATAAAATATTTCACTATCTGCATCATAATTTATTGTATCTATTTTTGGTTTTCCATCTTTTGTTTGGTGGTTTCGCTTTCTTCTGAATTATTTTCTTGATTCGCCGGTGCGTGCTTTTGAGCAGAAATTTCTTCATTCAGTTTTGCAACTCGTTCTATTTCGTTCCGAGCTTCTGCATAATCTTTGTAATCCCTTGAAAACATTTGCAGTGGCGACGCATAAATCCATATTCTGAACCAGATGCGTAACAAGATAAGGGCCTGTTGAATGAAAAATACCGCAATAACACCGTTTTTTGTTTGCGTACCGACTTCGGCATCCAAGCGAAAATAGCCGTAAATTGTAAAAAAAGGAATAATTAATAAAAACAAGTATAAAAAGTAAGCTTTCCCGAAATTTTTAAATACATAACGAAAGCCGCCAATTATCGAACGCAAAGAGTTTCTGTTGTGAAGTACACTGTAGAATTTGGAATAATCGTTTACGGCAAAAAGCAACACGATAAAAAATGCATGAATGGTAAAAGCAACGCCCAAAGTATAGACAATAGCAGTTTCTGTTATGGCTGAAAATGATGAAATTATAAAGCCTGCCGGCACATAAATAATAAGAATGATGAGTGCATGGAATATCAGAACGGAAAGACTGATGCCCAAAAATTTAAAGAAATTTTGCCCGGCCCCATGGAAAAAAGAGGCCATACTGAATTTATCCTGATTGAGAGTCCGGATAATTCCCCCGGCAAAAAAGACAGACAGTAACCAATAGATAAGAACAATCCATTTTATTTGCGAGAAAACGGCAAAAAGACTATCGCCGGATTCTCTGAAGAAATCAGAGAACAAATGTGCCGAGAAATTCTCAAGCAAATTATTTATATTCAAACTGTTACCAATTTCTTGATTCGCAATACTATAAAGCGGGAAAACGATAAGAAGTGCCAGCAATAAGTTTATCCCGTATATCAGGAAAACGGGTCTGGGCAGGCGAACAGATTCTTTTAATCCTGAAAAATAAGCTTTAAATATATTCATGAGGTAATTATTTTTGTGCTTTTATAGTTTTTTATTTTATAAGCTCAACGGCATTTATTTCCCATTGGCTTGCTCTGTATGTTTTCCCACTGAAGAAGAAAACGGCTCCAATTGTTGTCGGAATAACTCCGGTTGCCGTGACAACAATTCCTAAGACGGTAATCAACAGCCGGCCGTCGCCGATTTCGCTGTTTAGTCCGTCGGCAATTACTGCTAAACCGGCGCCGACAAATAATAAACCACCGGCTCCGATGATTGCACCGGTAATTTGAGTACCCCGAAGTTTTATTGTTATGGACTCAATATCAGACATTAACAGAGCAGAAGTGTCAATATATACAGTTGTCGGACTTATACTGTCAATTTTTCCTTTGGTAACTTCGTTATTGGCTACAATTTTTACAAACCGATTTATTTTGATGTAGCGCTGCTTTCTTTTATTTTTTTTCTTTAATTCAATCATAACTTTGGTCTCACTCTGTGCAAAGGTCGGAGCAAAAATAAGCAGAGCCAAACTGAGTAGAAGTATGTTTTTCATAAGAATTAAGTTTATGCAAAAAATGTGACAGACTGCATAACATTTTGCAGCCAGAATAAAACTTTTAATATGTATTTTCGTATGCCGGCTTTTCCGGTTTCTCGGCTTATACTGTTATTATTCAAATTGGCATCAAAATAGATTTTTTTGTCGGGGTCTATTTCTGCTGAAACAATTTTTGCGGTACCGGCAAAACTAAATGTTTTAAACTGCGATTCACCATTCCACAATTTTCGAATTTTGTCCCCGTTGTCAAAAATAATTTCGACTTCAACCGGTATTATAAAGTTGCCTTTCCTTTCCAGAATAACCTCAGTAATAATTTCACCGGTTGCTTCAGACGTTTTAAATTTATGCTTTTTGCCGAATAGCCCGGATTTTGAATGTGCTTTTCTTTCTTTTATACGTTTAACTTTATAATCGCAAATATTAGAGCTGTTCAAAAATTGATTAAAAAAACTTCGAATATAATTCTTGTAAATTCCGGATGTCTTCGAAACTTTCTCCGAAACAAGATTTACAAAATCTTCGGTTGTCGGGTGTTTAAATTTATAGCGGTCATAATAGCTTTTGAAAATTTCATCCATTAATTCAGATCCAATCATACGCTCTAAACTCACCAGAAAAGTAGCCGGCTTATTATAGTTCATAACAGCATATCCGCCGTATTCATAATCCCAGGACTTTGTATTAACAATAGCAAATTCAGAAGATTTGGAATTCAAATATCCGCTGCGTTGCATCTCGGTGTCACCTATTTTTATACCAAAATAATTGACCATAGATTGCCCTTCGCCATAGGTTTTATCCATTATTTTAGTTTCAAAATAAGTATTCATGCCCTCATCCAGCCAAGCTTCCTCAAATTCGTCCGTGGCCAACAAGCCCATAAAGTATTGATGTCCAAACTCATGAATAGTTACCATTTCAGTAATTCTGACGGATTTCGGCAGATATTTAACAGATATTCCCGTTATCAAACAAGGATACTCCATACCGCCGGCTCCTCCGGCATGCAGCGGCGGGTCAACAATAGTCAGATTGGGGTAAGGGTACTTGCCCAATTTCTCCTCAAAATATTGCAAAGCTGCCTTGACGGAACTCAAATATCGGCCGGCAATTTTCAGATGTTCCGGCTGAATCATCAGACGGATATTTACATCGTTCCAATTTGTTTCTACAACTTGATAATCCTTAGAAGCTGTCCAGGCAAAGTCTATCACATCCTCGGCTCTGTAAAAAAGTGTCTTTTTTCCTTTGCCGGTTTTTTTCTCGTTGACTAATACACCTGTGCTCCCGACAATATATTCCTCCGGTAAACTGATATTTACTTCATAGCTGCCGTAGTCGGCAAAAAATTCCGAATTGCTGTGAAATTGGTGACAGTTCCAATCTCCGTTTTGGTAAACCCCGATTTTAGGGAACCATTGGCCCACCATAAAATAATTATCGGAATAGCCGGTGCGTGCAAAAATTCGCGGCAACTTTACCGTAAAATTAGATTTTATAATTACTTGCTTTCCGGGGTAAACCGGTTCCGACAACTTCACCGAAAACACGGTTTGGTCTTCCGTATTGCCGTCATCAGGGCTGATGTATTGATACTGTTGAATAAGATTTTCTTTACCTGCCTTGAGTGCATTGAGTTTGATATAACCCCAATCTTCAGCATTTGATTTTTCCAAAGAAAAGCCTCGGTGTTGCCCTCCGGATTCTTTCATAAAGGTCGATTCAGAATTAGAAAAGGCATTCATATACATATGAAATTGTAATTCTCTGATGGTATCCGGTGAGGTATTTTTCCATTCCAAAATCATATTAGCCTCTATCGTCTTGGTCTCCGGGTGGAGGGTGGCATTTATGGTGTAATTGGCAATGCGTTGACTGAGTGGTTTTTCAAAAATGATTTGCCCCGAACTGACGGTGGTCAAAAACGGAGCTAAAAACATCACAACAATAAGCAGTGGTCTTTTGTGCATAGCTGTAAGCGTTTAGTTCGTATCAAAAGTAGAAATTTATTATTAAAATAATGAATAAATTTTCTAACAGACAGAAAGTGGTTGGTTTCGTCTGTATTTGGGTTGGATTTTTCCGAATGAAATTTTATTTGCAGCAGCTTGTTCGATTGTAGTTTATAAGCGTATTAGGCTTTGGTTTTAAATGACGTTGTTTTTTCGGAGGTTGAGCATGTTGTTTGCAAAACAAATCTCGAAACCGGTTTCATAAAACAGCAAAAACCGGTTTCGGCTTCGCTCAGCCTCCGAAAAAACAACAGCACAAATAA
>JAYEIA010000017.1:0-3960 GCA_034659855.1 Bacteroidota bacterium | reverse complement strand
CGATTCATAGTCCACTTTTACGGATTCTAAGAAGACTTGCTTAAAAACGTCATGTTTCAATGAATCGGAGAGAACGGTTTTTTGCCCCAATACACCATCATACATTCCCGCTAAAAACGAGAAAAGAAGTAATGCTTTTAGTATTTGGGATATTCTCATAAATGTTGTCAGTTGTTTATTAGTTAAATTATTAACTATGGCTTACGAACCAAAATTAAAAAAAAAATATCAAAACCAACACAATAAATATACAATAAAGTTATTAGTTTTGGGCATAAAAATAAAAAACATGACAATAACAGAGAAAATTTTAGCCGGTCACAGTGACCAAAAAACAGTAAAGCCCGGCGATATTATAGATGTTGAAAATTGATGTAAGTGCTTGTTAAAAAATAAAGTTTACCGAATTGACGAAGTTACTTTGTTTATTTTCAAGATTATTGTGAAACAATTCTTTGATAACAGCAACGTTTATTTGAAATTTTTATAACGCTGAAAATAGGCAAAAGATTTTAATCCGACCTTTGGCGGAACAAGTCAAAATGGAAAAGTCATTTTGTTACAAGATATGAAATTGTACTAAAAATGCTGACGTCAATTAATTTTGAGTCAGCTTTTTTATGTGTTTGAAAAAAAATGACAATTAGGAGTGTGTTTTAATTTCAAGTTTTCGTCGTATAAAATCAGTGATATTACCCATTGATAAGGTATATATATATTTAGATTTAAGATAAAATATTTCTCTGACCTTTAACAATTCTTGCGTGTATTCCTCTATTTCAAGTCTTGTCATATTGGCGGTCAACGGCCTTATTTTCTTTGAATTATAGATTCTTTGACTTAATATCGCAGGCATAACTTTTATATAAAATGTGATACCGGCATCGTTTAAACTGTCCATATTGCCATGGGAGCAGGGCAGACCTCCTCCGGTAGCTAATACATATTTGTTTTCGGTGGATATTATTTTTTGTAAAATTTCGGATTCAAGTTTTCGAAAACCTATCTCTCCAACCAGCTTAAATATTCTTGGAATAGGCATTTTGTATTTTTTTTCAATTCGCTTGTCGGTGTCTATGTATTTCAAGCCGAGTTCTTTTGCAATAGCATTTCCGGATGTTGATTTTCCACATCCCGGCATCCCTGTAAGTATAATATTCATAGTAAAAAAAAGTAAAGACCCGCATTTAATACGGGTCTTATTATGAAAAAAACTAATTATTAATGACCACTTTCTTTGTCGTAACAAAACCGTCCTTATTAATAATATTTACAATGTACAGACCCTCTGCATCGGGGATATGTATTTTATGTAAACCGGAAAGCATTCTTTGTGACTCAATGATTTTTCCCGAAACATTATATACTCTAATTTGAGCATCAATGTCTGTTGAGTTAAGATTACGAATGAAAATGGTTCTTTTTGAAGCCCAAACAGAAATGTAATCTTTGTTTTGGGCTTGTGTGAGTGTTGGAGAGTCAGGTCCCGAGAATAAATAAAATCGTTCTCTGTTATCACCTTCCTCCATACTGAAGTTATATTCAGGAGTTTCTTTCAAATCAGTATAAGTATTGGATTTTGTGTCAATTAAAAAAACATGGGTATGGAAAGGGAAATTCATTTCTAAAGCCGAAATTTTGTAATTTCCATCAACGGGACAGAACAACCCCAACGGAATGGTTTTGTTTTCATCGTCTTCACTTAGGGTGTTTATTGCCAGCGGCAGTTCCGGTGCCGGAGTTAAAGAATAAATTTGAGGTACATCGCTGTAGAGCGGAAACATTTTGAATGCATCGTTTTCGCCTTCAAAACCCGGAGCAGAATCTTCAATAAATCTTACCAGAGTCTGATCCGTTTTTATGTTGGCACCGGAGCTTATTTCCATTTTGATGTACGGAAACTCAGGATTGTTCTCTTCCTTCCACATCAATTGGTTTGAATGTGTACGAGCACTGTTGGCCAAAGTAAATGTTTCACTTACAGTACTCGAAGCACTCAAATGAACAATGAATGCCTGCATGGCGGGGATGTACGGAGAATTGCCGTTTGAATTCAATGTTTGCCCGGAACCTTGTATTTCATCCGAACCCGGACTGTAATAAACATAGTTCCCGTTGTTCCCGTCCCAAAGATATAAGGCATTGTCCATATTTGTTGTTTTGGAAAGAGCCGAGAAATCAAGAGCCGACGGAAAGGGGTTTCCAATCAAATTCCAGCCGTCATAATATACTCCATAGCCTGAGCCGTCGTCATTGTCGGTATAGTTAACCGTGACATTCATATCGCCTGTGGAAAGATTTTCGGGTCCGGTTGAGGTAGTATATTCAGCCTCAATATTTTGCGTATTATAATAGCTGTATCCTTCACCCGAAACAAGCGTAACCGGACTGCCAAGTGTTGTTTGAACTCTTTGCCAGGTATCGTCAAAATCACCCCAATTGCCGTATGAAGTGCTTGAAGGATCAGGCGTGGCATCAGAAGCCTCATTATAAGTATAGAAATTGGGATTAAGATAGCCGGGGTTGGGATCCTCTGTGAGTATCGTACTGCTGATATTACTCATGGGGATACTGATATACTGCCATCTGTTGTTTGTACTCAAATGCCTGTTTACGGTAATGTCACCGCTTCCTGATATGGACGAGTTGGTAATTAACGAACCGGAAGGGTTTGCATTGGGCGGACTCTCTAAAGACAAGGAGCCGTCAATAGTTAGTACTCCGTTGACTGTTATTGCTTTTTCGGCAGAAACTGAGGTAATGGATGTGGAATTCACCGTTACTTTTTCAAAGTCTATGTATTCTCCGGTACCCGATATGGTTTGTGAACCGGTTCCGCTGAAAATAAGTTCTCCGTCAGAGTTACTGTTTATAAATACATTGCCGGCATCGGCATCGTTTGTGAAATCCCCGTCAAGATAAATAACTCCGTCCAATTCAATGTTGCCGTCGCTTGATTGAGTCTCATTGATATAGTTTCCGTTAACAATTTTCAGAACAGCACCGGACTCCACCTTTATTGCGGCTCCAAAATTGCTGATGCCTTGTCCGAAAGCTGAACCGACAGAAAGCATTATTAGGTATAAGAATAGCTTTTTCATATGTTGTATATTATTGAGTGTAGTTTAAAAAGGTTAAAAGTTGAAAGTTTGCAAAGTTAATTATCTGATATTCAGCAAATTATGTAGAATTACCATATTTTAATAACTGTTTGAATATTGGACAAATAACACTTTTTACTTTAAAACTTTATACTTTTTATACTGAACTCATTATTTGTTTAAACATAGTGATAATTATGTTCCCGGCTCTATAAATTTTGACGTAATGTTAATATATTTTGAGGAAAGTTTATTTTATCCGGGTCTGTCACTTTTCAGTCCATTGATGCATTTTGACCGGATTTTTGTTTAAGGAACGAAAACAAAATAACTTCGCCTACGCTATCATAATTTATTTCGTATTCGTTCCTAAGTGTATATTCTATAGTTTATTGAAAATTACTAACAGCACAGCATGAAGAAAATAGGAGATAAAAAGGCTGCCTTGACAGCCTTTTTTGTTAAATTAAAGAAAGATTGAGTCCGGTCTAAAAAGTATGTTCTATTTTAGCAAAACAAGCTATATGCTTAATTATCAAGGTTTTATAAATTACTTTACAATTAACTTTAAACGCTTATTTTTAGTACTTTAACTTTATATAATAAACGTCATATTAAATTGCGTTTTGTCAATAAGGTTTTAAAAATTAATATTCTGTACCTGTCAGGTGTTTTCACCATAGCCGTCAAGTTAAGATATAAACAACACATATTCAGTTTGTTAGAGCAATATTTTTTTTACTTTCGGAGGTTGAGCATGTTGTTTTGCAAACAACATGCTCAACCTCCGGAAAATAATCAAAATTACAACTTAATACAGACTGTAATTCAACTAATTAACGTTTTAGCTTGACGGCTA
>JAYEIA010000016.1:0-18061 GCA_034659855.1 Bacteroidota bacterium | reverse complement strand
ATGTTTAATCCTTGATTTTCAATCTATTAACTTTAAGTCCACTCCGAAAACACCATTTTTGGAAAATCTTGTAAATACAGAAATCCTGACCCATAATTTGATTATCAGGTGTTTGTAGTAATTTGTTCGGAAAATAAAATTGTCGTATTTCGTTGAAATTTTTAATTAAAAAAATAGGGTAATAATATTTGAAATCCTGTTAATACAAAATTCTACTAAGATACTGTGTTAAAACCCTAAAGATACTTGTACTGAGCATTTGTCGAACTAAGGTTCTTAAGCTAATTAATAAACCTTATCGCTTTTTTTGACCTTAGTAGAAATGAAAAAAATACGAACAAGCTTATTACCTTATTATTACTTTACGACAATTTAGTTTGCGAAAGGTCAGAAGTTCTGAAATACAAAAATAGTATTGTGTTAATAAAAAAGATTTTATAATTTAACAAAAACATGTCAATCCTGTCAAAAAAAAGACTTTTCAGAGTACACTCAACTTTACAAACTTTATACTTTTTAAACTAAACTATGATTATTAAATCGCAACGTTTACTCAATTACATTATAATTCCCCTACTGTTTATGGGCGTCTCTTTTTTTTCCTGTTCCAACAATATGCAAGAAATTAAGGATCTTACCGATGAAGAGGAATTACCGATGATTAGTGTAAGGGGGATGAAATCGACTTATACCGTGAATTCTGACTTGAGAGTCCAAATGATGGCTCCGTTGGTCTATAAATACAAAGATGAAAAAGAATCTTACTTTGAATTTCCCGAAGGGATGAAAATTATGTTCTTTGATAAAAACGGAAATATTGAATCCGGTCTGAAATCAAAATACGGTATTTATTATGACAAGAAACAGCTCTCAAAAGCTGAAAAAAATGTTGTACTGACCAATGCCGACGGTAGTATTCTAAGAACCGAGCAACTATTTCTGGATGAAAAGAACGGTAGAATTTATTCGATAAAAGAAGTTACCATAACCGATAATGACGGCTCTGTAATACAGGGCGAAGACGGTTTTGAATCCAACTTCGATTTTACGGTATATAGATTCTCTGATGTTAGCGGTATTCAATCATTAAGCGGAGTGCTTGACGAGAAATCACCCTAAAAAAATAGTCATTGTACTGCAAGGAATTGCGGTGCAACAACTATTAATTTGTTCAACTTATATTTTATCTATTTCAAGAATAGACTTAAGAGATCGTTGCTCCTGCATGAAAATCATCTTCCGGACTGATAAAAGTTAATTTCCCGTCGGCATCTTCTCCCATAAGAATCATACCGGCCGACTCAATTCCTCGCATTTTTTTGGGGGCTAAGTTGATTAATATTACCACGCGCTTTCCAATAATTTCCTCCGGAGTATAATGCTCGGCTATGCCCGAAATTACAGTTCGAGTATCTACACCGGTATCAACTTCTACGGCCAGCAATTTTTTAGTCTTTTTTACTTTTTCGGCAGATTTGATGACCCCTACCCTAATGTCCGATTTCAAAAAATCTTCAAAAGTTATCTCCTTCTTCATGGGTGTTACTTGGGGTTTTTCCGAAGCTTTATTATTTTCTTTCGTTTTCAATAATTTTCTAACTTGCTGTTCCACTACTTCGTCTTCAACTTTCTCAAACAAAAGTTCGGCTTTGGCTGTTTGATGTCCGGGAACCATTATATTCTTTGCTCCGGCATTGGTCCAACCCGGGGCATCAATATTCAACATCTTCTGCAATCTCTTTGTAGTAAAGGGCAAAAACGGCTCGGCCAATACCGATAAAGAAGCCACGGTTTGAAGCGCTACATTCATAATCGTCTTAACTCGCTCCGGATTGGTCTTTATTAATTTCCACGGTTCAGTATCAGCCAAATATTTATTTCCCAAACGGGCTACATCCATCATCTCTTTGAGGGCATCTCTGAATCTGAAATGTTCTATTTTATCAGAAATTTTCTGTTGTGCCGTTTTGATTTGCTCAAAAATAGCATCATCCTCGGGAGTACAATCGCATTCCGGAACTATATTATCATAATATTTTTGTGTTAAAACCAATGCTCGGTTCACAAAATTACCCAATACGGCCACCAGCTCGTTGTTTATTTTATCCTGATAATCTTTCCAACGAAAATCATTATCCTTAGCCTCGGGCATATTTGCAGCCAGTACATATCTTAATTCATCTTGTTTTCCTTTAAATTCCTCGAGGTACTCATGCAACCAAACGGCCCAATTTCGAGAAGTTGATATTTTGTCTCCCTCCAAATTCAGAAATTGATTGGCCGGAACATTATCGGGTAATATATATGAACCTTCCGCTTTCAGCATAACCGGAAATATGATGGAATGAAATACAATATTATCTTTCCCGATAAAATGAACCAATTTTGTGTCTTCGTCTTTCCAATACTTTTCCCAATCTGCTGTATGTTCTCTCGTTGCTGAAATATATCCGATGGGAGCATCGAACCAAACATACATGACTTTTCCTTCGGAGTTTTCGACCGGTAAGGGAACGCCCCAATTCAAATCACGACTTACGGCTCTTGGTTGCAACCCAATTTCAAACCACGATCGGCATTGGCCGGAAACGGTATTCTTCCATTCTTTGTGATCTTCCAAAATCCATTTTTTCAAAAACGGCTCATATTCATCCAACGGCAGATACCAGTGCTCAGTTTCTCTCAATTCAGGCGTAGCTCCCGAAAGCTGCGATACCGGATTCTTGAGATCTTCCGCATTCAAAGATGTTCCGCAATTTTCGCATTGATCTCCGTAGGCTCCTTCATGATCGCAATGTGGACAAGTCCCTGACAAATAGCGATCGGCTAAAAACATTTTCTCTTCAGGATCAAAAAACTGCTTGGATGTTTTTTTTGAAAACACTCCTTTATCATTCAATGTTTTAAAAAACTCTTGGGCCGTTTTATAATGCATTTCAGAAGTTGTGCGCGAATAAATATCTGTTGATATTCCAAAATCTTCAAAAGCTTTTTTAATGATATTATGGTAACGATCCACAATATCCTGAGGTGATTTGCCTTCCTTTTTGGCTTTGAGAGTAATGGGAACGCCATGTTCGTCGGACCCACATACCCACAACACATCTTTCTTCATCAATCGGAGATAACGCACATAAATGTCGGATGGTAAATAAACACCCGCTATATGGCCTAAATGCACAGGGCCATTGGCATATGGCAAGGCAGAAGTTACCATATATCTTTTAAAATCTTTCATTATAAATTTTTGTTTTTATTGGTTGTAGATTTCCTTTTACCTAAATTGAGTGATTATGAACAAAGAGAAGTGTCAATGTTTTGAGAACAAGAGTGTTACAAAAAAAAATTGAGTGCACCCATAGGTGCATGATGTTTTTTTATAATATCTTTTGGCTCAAAAGATTGATGCTTATCGAAGTTCATAATCGCTCATTTTAGGTTTTATTCAAATAAACTATAATCAGAAGGGACAACAAATTGGTTTGAATTTACCCCGGTTCGAAATACTTTGACTGCATTAAAACTCATTCGGGTATCTCGAACCAAAGAATGCTCAACTGCCTGCAAAGGGATGAAGCCGGCAGTGACAGGTATCAGATCATAAAACTCAGATATCTTATCTGAACAATTCAAATAACGGAATAAATGCCCAAAGTAGTTATAATTCATATCAGCCACCCAATAACTGACCACTGAGTTTCGTTTCTTGTTTTTTACTATCCACTGATATACTTCCATATTATTAACGGTTTTATGATTTTGAGTCTTTTCAATGGCTACTTCCGAAGCATATAACTTATTCCCGGGCAATACAGCCTTTGTCGTATATATTTTTCTGTCCGGCTGTAAAATAATCATTCGCTCAGACTTGAAATCCATAATTCGCCCTTTTAAAAGCTTGCCCTCCAAATCATATTCATCTACACGAACCCTATCTTCTTTTATAAATACATTCATAATAACGGTATCTGACAAGGAGGCTTTTTGATACACAATTATTCCTTCAAAGATGCTGTCTTTGAGAGAACTATTAGCTATAGTTATATGGACAAAAAGTACAATTGAAAGTACCGGTATAATTTTTTTGAGCATAAAAATATAATTTACTCATCTTAAAAAAAAGATGTACTTTTACATTTGAAACGCAAATTTACCACAAAAAAATAAATATATGGCAAAAAATATAGAATTTGGCGCTGCCGGAGAGGAAGCCGCATCCAATTTTTTATTGCAAAATCAATACACCATCAGAGAACGAAACTGGAGGTATAAAAAACTGGAAGTGGATATCATTGCCGAAAAAGCCGATCAAATTATTTTTGTCGAAGTTAAAACAAGAAGCGGAACATATTTTGAACAACCCTTTCAGGCTGTTACAAAAAAAAAGCAACGTTTTATTATTGAGGCGGCAAACGCCTACATCGAAAAAAATGAAATTGATTTGGAGGCACGCTTTGATATTATATCCATAATTCAAACCCAAAACGGCTTTGATATCAATCATATAGAAGATGCTTTTTACCCCATGGTGAACTAAAAATAACAAAACGAAACGAATACAAACCCGCAACACTACGAAATCAAGTAGCTAAACCAAGCCGGAGAAAAATACAATATATTAATTAATTAATTAAAAATTTGAATTATGTTTGACAAAATGATGGATCAAATGCAGGAACAAACCAAAGCCATAGAAAAGAAGTTGGAAACAATGATTCTTACCGAAGAAGCTGAAGACGGTTTAGTTATCGTAAAAATTAGCGGAAATAAAAGAATAACAGACATAATCATCAGTCCCGAAATTGCCGACGACTTGGATGCTGTTTCAGATTTAACCACAGTTACTGTTAACAGAGCTATAGAAAAAGCCGAACAACTCCATGAAAAAGAAATGGATGCTGTAGCCCAAGAAATGATGCCGGGCTTTGAAGACCTTTTAAACTGAGTAAACAACAAGTTATTAAACCATGAAATTTTTAAATATTATCCATGAGTTCAGTATAAAGTTTTAAAGTTAAAAGTGTTATTTGTCTAATATTCAACTAGTTATTAAAATATACTGATTTTATATAATTTGCTGAATATCAAATAATTATCTTTACAGACTTTCAACTTTTAACCTTTTAAACTACATCATCCATTCAAAAAACTATAGACAACAAAGCCCGAAATAAATTACTTTTACAAACCGATTACTGACTAGTATTGACGCTAAAAAAAAAAAGAACAACAAATAATGAAACATAAAACAATGAAACATTTAATAATTTTTGTATTTATTTCCGCAGTATTCATATACTCTGCCTGCCAAGATGATACTGCTAACGAAGAACAAACTAAAGAAGAGACGGTAAGCCCGGAAAAAACAGAAGCGGAGAATCTACTCGAAATTCAAGGAGATGACATATGGATAAGAGACGAGCCCGCCACCGGAAAAGTTATTATGAAACTCAACACCGGAGATCGTTGCAAAATTCTTAAAAAAGGAAAGCAACAAACCATTAACAAGTCAACCGACTTCTGGTACAAAATTGAATTTAACGATGAAGAAGGGTGGGTATTTGGATCTCAAACCTCGCTCTCCACCGGAATTGCATCAAAAATATCGACTCCCAATTCTAGCGCAAAACAAGATGCATTGAACCAAATTATCAAATCCATTCAAAATAATCCTCAAAAAATCACTCAATGGTCATTGGACGCTAATGCATTTTTTCTCATTCATAATCCCGGAGCATATACTGTGATTGAATATACAAGTAACACAGACAGGCTCAATTTTTTATCTGCTGAAAAGGAAACCTGTATTATTAAACATACAAAATGGCCGGCGTTTGATTACGATTCATATACTTGGAAGAAGTCCGGGTGTTTTGCCGAAAAAATATCAGGAAGTAAACTCTTTTCTTCTACAGCAAAAACGATGAAAGAATTTTCAATGCCAATTTCCGATGACATCATCAATAAAGCTGAACAGTCGGAAAAACAAATTACGATTAAAGTTCTCTTAACCCAAAGCAGTACACGTCTTTATTTTTCCTACTCAAATAACGAATGGAAAATCATAGGTATTGACATTTCAGATTTTAGTTCATAAATTAAGAATTTAACAATACGTTTGCTTTTTTTCGCAAGCAGACAAAACATCTATAAATCAATAATTTAATTCAAATGAAAAACTATATTTTAATATTTACGGCATTAACTTTCGGGCTATTCTCGGCGGTTAACGCACAAAAAACAAATGACAAGGGAAGCAAAGGTTACGGTTTTGTCGAAGATTTTCGATTGGCAACCATCGATGTACCCAACCAATATCGCTCAGGAACGTGCTGGAGTTTCTCCGGAATTTCATTCTTAGAGTCTGAGTTGTTACGAATTGGGAAAGATGCCGTTAATCTTTCAGAAATGTTTGTAGTCAACCATTGCTATTACGACAAAGCAATACTTTACGTTCGTATGCACGGAAACTTAAACTTCGGCGGCGGCGGAGCTTTCCACGATGTAACCTACGTCATGAAAAACTACGGACTGGTTACCGAAAAAGCCTATCCGGGGCTTGAGTACGGCACAGAGAAACACGTACATGCTGAAATGGATGATGCTTTACTGTGCAAAGTAAAATCTGTGGTGAAAAACAAAAACAAAACCTTAAGTACAGTTTGGCAAAAAGGAGTTAGAGCTGAACTCAACGCCTACTTGGGCGAATTACCTGAAAATTTCAAATTCAATGAAACCAATTATACGCCAAGCTCATTCGTTACAAATTATTGCGAACTTGAGGCCGACGATTACGTTGAACTCACGTCATTTACTCATCATCCGTTTTATAAACCGTTCATTCTTGAAATTCCCGATAACTGGATTTGGAATGAAGTATACAACGTCAAACTGAACGAAATGATTGAAGTTATAGACCATGCCTTAGACAACGGTTATACAATTGCATGGGCGGCAGATGTGAGCCATAAAGGATTTTCGTACAGCAACGACGGACTGGCCGTAATTCCCGATGCCGATATTGAAAGCATGGACAACTTGGAACGAGGCAAATGGGACAAACTTTCCTCGAAAGAAAAATCGGAAATGCTCTACAGTTTTGACAAACCGGGAAAAGAAAAAACGATTACTCAGGACATGCGTCAAAAGGGTTTTGATAATTACAGCACTACCGATGACCACGGTATGCACATTATTGGTAAAGCCAAAGACAAAAATGGGACAACTTACTATATTGTAAAAAATTCGTGGGGCAAATCCGGAAAATATGACGGATATCTCTACGTTTCTGTCCCCTTTATAAAAATGCAAACTACGGATATTATGGTAAATAAAAATTCAATTCCTAAAGCACTCAGGAAAAAATTAGGACTATAATTTTCGAACAAACCAAACCATAAATTAATTTTCAGATGCCGGCTGTAAACCGGCATCTTTCATAAAAAAACGGATATGCAGAAACCTAAAATAAGAACCGGAATAGGCTACGATGTGCATAAACTGGAGAAAGGCGAAAGTTTTTGGCTGGGCGGTATTGAAATCGAACACCACAAAGGTTGTGTGGGACATTCCGACGGCGACACGCTCATACATGCCATAGCTGATGCGCTCCTCGGGGCGGCAAACTTAGGAGATATTGGGTTACATTTTCCCGACAGTTCAGTAAAATACAAAAACATGGACAGCAAGATTATACTTGCCGACACCTGCAAATTACTGCGAAAAAAGGGGTATGAAATTGGAAATATTGATACTGTTATTGCATTGCAAAAGCCCAAAATTAAGCCCTATATCGCTAAGATGCAGAACGTATTGGCTGAAACCATGTCTATCGGGCATGAAGATATTTCAATAAAAGCCACAACGACAGAGAAACTGGGCTTTGTAGGAGAAGAAAAAGGAATTGCCGCTTATGCCAATGTTTTGATTTTCGGATAAGGGACTACCTAAGGGATTGTTCCGAAATAACTTGACGCTTTAAACTCGTTCTTTTGTCCTTTTATCTTTGAAGGGTGAAAGGTGAGGGCAGAAGTTTTTTAGACTCGTTCTTTTGCCCTTGGTTTTTGTTCGTTCGCAAAAAATCTTGAAAATCCGTTAAAATAGCTCGCTATTCGCAGTATTTTCAAGTTGTAAAAGAACAAAATAACTTCGTTTAAAACTGTCAATTTATTTGAGTGTGTAACAACAATAGTTTTTTAAGTTTTTATAATTGATTGGTATATTGTTCTTTACAAAACAATTCACAAGCAACTTAAATTACTGATTGATATGCACTTAGTTCGCAATTACTAATTCGTAATTTAACTAAATGTTATAACAAATCGGGGGTAAATATATATAATCTACACGTTTCCAAGTCCCTGCCGGGACGTTGGAAAGTGTTTTCTGACAGGACTTTCCAACGTCCCGGTGGGACTTGGAAACGTCCGAAATGCTCAACTCCCCCCAATTTGTTACACACTCAATTCAAATTACGGTAAATATATTACCGGGTTTCATTTTTTCCTTCAGCAGAAAATCTCTCGTTGCCCGCAAAAAAATAATTGCTCTCTTTTTCTGCATTTTCATCGCTGTCAGAGCCATGTACGGCATTCGCCTGAATGTCTGTTCCGTACTTTACCCTTACCGTTCCTTCTTCAGCTTCTGCCGGGTTGGTTGCACCAATTAATTTTCGGTAAGAGTCGACGGCATTATCGCCCTCCAAAACAGCAACCACTACCGGGCCGGAGCTCATAAAATCGGTCAACTCGCCGTAGAAAGGGCGATCTTTATGCACAAAGTAAAATACCTCGGCTTCAGCTTTACTCATTCGCACCATTTTCATTGCTTTTATTCTAAAGCCGTTTCCGGTGATGTGATTAAGTATTCCGCCGATATAGCCTTTTTTTACTGCGGTGGGTTTAATTATTGTAAATGTTGTTTTGTTTGCCATGATTTGTTTTCTGTTAAATTAATTATTAAGACAAAGCTAATAAATATAAATGAAAGCAAAAATTATCTCCTTGCGGACAACCGATTATTTACCGGCTTTTTTGCTTTCCTTAAACCCGTTAAGGGATTGTTCCGAAATAACTTGACAATTTAAACTCGTTCTTTTGCCCTTGGTTTTTACTCGTTCGCAAAAAATCTTGAAAATACTTTAAAAAGCTCGCTATTCGCAGTATTTTCAAGTTGTAAAAGAACAAAATAACTTCGTTTAAAACGGTCAATTTATTTCATCGCAACCCTTAAGAACTTAGAATTGTTCATCAAATATTATTATCTAAATACTCAAAGATTTATAAATTTGCACGAAATATACAAAAATCACATCATGATAAATATAAACGATCAAACTATTGAACAAGTTAAATCATTAATCAACAAAGCCGAAAAAATAAGTATTATCGGCCACCATAATCCGGATGGAGATGCCATATCCGGCTCTCTGGGAATAGCCGGCATACTAAAGCAATTGGGAAAACAACCGCATGTAATTATGCCTTCGAAAATCCCGAATTTCCTGAAATTTATTCCGGGAACCGACAATATAATTATTCATAATGAAGACAAAAAAGCCCAACAACTCTTGGCTGAGGCAGAACTTATTTTTTGTATCGATTTTAATTCGGCATCCAGAGTCAAAGCATTGGAAAAAGACTTAGAAACTGCTCCGGCAAAAAAAATTCTTCTCGATCATCATCCCGACCCGAAAAATTTTGCTGATTTTTCAATTTCGGAAACGACCTCCAGTTCAGCATCAGAGATTGTTTTTGATTTTATAAAAATGGCGGGCTATACAAAGCACCTCACCAAGGATATTGCCACAGCATTGTACACCGGAATTATGACCGACACCCTCCATTTCAGTATAGAAACCGCCGGAAAGCAAACCTTTAAAGCCATTTCTGAATTACTTGACTTCAACATAGACAAAGACTATATTTATAACAAAGTTTACAATACTTATTCTTGGAACAGATTAAAATTGGTGGGATATTTGCAAAACAAGAAAATGAAACGCATTAAAAATCACCCCGTAGCCTATACCATACTTACCGAAACTGAAAAAGAACAATTCAATTATCAACGCGACGACCACGAGGGGGTTGTAAATATTCCTTTATCCGCTGAAAATATTGAAGTCTCTGTATTATTCATCGAAAGTGAGGATGAAATCCGAGTGTCCATGCGTTCTAAGGGGGCATTTAATGTCAATAAATTTGCCCGCCGATTTTTCAACGGAGGTGGCCACGACCGAGCTGCCGGGGGTAGATTACAAATAGAAATTGAAGAAATTCCGACATATTTCAAAAAAGCTCTGGATAGCTTTTCTAAAAGTTCTACACAACAAATTTAAACCGGCATTGCCATGAAAATATCTCATATTTTTCTTACCCTCGGGTTAATAAGCATTTGGGCCTGCAGTAATGACCCAAAACCGGTTATAAGCACCCGACTTCAACACTATGACAACGGATTTAAAGATACTCTGGAAAATATTAATAAAATTTTAATCAAAAAGGATCAAGAACGCATAGAGGCCTACATTAAACGAGTCGGACCTGAAATGGACAAATCCAAAACAGGTTTAAGGTATGCCGTTATTGAATCTCAGGGAAATCCTAAAGCCAAAAACAAAATGACGGCAACCATTAATTGTCGCACCGAATTATTAGACGGCACCGTAGTTTTTGACAGCAAGAATGACGGATGGCGTAGAATAAGAGTGGGCTACACAGAATCGGAAGCCGGACTGGACGAGGGGATTTCAATGATGGGCACCGGAGACAGTGCACATTTTATTGCACCACCCTATTTGGCCAAGGGCTTGCTGGGCGACTTTAATAAAATTCCTTCTCGCTCGGTGTTAGTGTATAAAATTAGACTCATAAGTCTTAAGAAACGGAAATAAAATAATTTCGCCTACGCTGTCATAATTTATTTGGTATCCGTTGCTAAGCAGTAAGCTTTATTTAATATTTGAACTTTACTTTTCGGTAACAATTATTAACAACTGATAGCCTTTTTATTTGCTTTTTTTTCGTAAATTAGAACCTACAAAAGATACCCCATATGTCAAATAATTCATCACAATTATCTAACGGATACAGAGAACGATTTGACCAACTTATACTCAATCACAAAAGCAAGTTTAAGACAGAAGAGGACAGAAAGTTTCTTTTGGAAATTTTTGAATTTGCGGCGAACGCACACAAAAACTCGGTAAGATATTCCGGAGAGCCTTACATCTCGCACCCTTTGGCTGTAGCTGAAATTACGACACGCCAAATAGGACTGGGAAAAACCTCGGCTGCAGCTGCCCTTCTTCACGATGTACCGAATAAGACGGAATACACCACAGAGGACATTGAGCGATATTTTGGAAAAAAAATTGCAGACATCGTAAAAGGCCTAACTAAAATAAAAAATACCGAATACTTTGCCGATGATTATCAAGCCTCAATTTTTAGAGAGATTCTTTTATCAATCTCGGAAGACATGCGAGTAATATTTATTAAACTTGCCGATAAACTCAATAGTATAAGAACAGTTGAGTACCTTTCGATACGAAAACAAGAGCAGACCGTAAAAGACATTTTAAATATATATGCCCCGCTGGCCCACCGGTTGGGACTTTTCGAAATGAAGACAGAAATGGAAGACCTTAGTCTTAAATACACCAACCCGGGTATATATTCAAGCATTGAAAAAAAATTACGCTCTACTGAACGAGAACGTCTCCGACTCATCAACAATTTTCTGAAGCCTATTAAAGCAGTTCTTGACAAGAGTGAAATTAAATACAAAATACAAAGCCGAACAAAATCAAAATATTCTATCTGGAAGAAGATTAAACAAAAGAAAATCCCCTTTAAAGAAATTTATGATATTTTTGCGGTCCGAATAATATACACCTCTACCTCTGAAGAAGAAAATCGTGCCGCAATTGTGATAGCCGATGAAATACGGGAACTCTACAAGGAAAAAACAGATCGCATACGCAATTGGCTCACAACCCCAAAAGACACAGGCTACAGAGCATATCACCTCACCGTTTTAAGTGCAGAGAACACTTGGATTGAAGTCCAAATTCGATCCGAAGAGATGCATACGGCTGCTGAACACGGATTGGCTGTTCATTGGAAATACAAGGGGATGAAAGACAGTAAAACCAAACTTGACGAAAACGTTTCGGAAGTTCTCCGGCATTTAAAAAAAGATAATCTTTCGGCAGAAAAGTTCATGGATAAACTAAAGTTAAACTTCTTTACTACCGAAATATATACCTTTACACCAAAAGGCCAAGCCATTAGTCTGCCAAAAAATGCTACAGTACTGGATTTTGCTTTTAAAGTACACTCAGAATTAGCAGCAAAAGCAATTTCGGCTAAGGTAAACGGAAAGATAAAGACATTGGACACAAAACTTAAAAATGGAGATAAAGTAGAAATAATAGCCTCCGAAAACGGCACAGCTAAAAAAGAATGGTTTAATTTTGTAATTACTCACAAAGCCTTATCCCATCTAAAAAAAGAATTCAGAAAAGAACGGAAAGTTGCCGAAGACCGAGGGATTGAACTCCTGCATTCAATTTTTGAGTATACTGATACAGCAGATTTCAATTCGGCAACTGTTACGCTGAAAAAGAAGCTTGAATACAACTCATTAAAAGATTTTTATATTGATATTGGTGAAGGTGTAATCTCCAATGATAAAATATACCGGGCAATAGAACAATGTTCCATATTAAGACGGTCGATCTTTTGGACCATTATGATTGTAAAGAGAGATATCAAAGAACACAATTTTTCAAAAGCCGTAAAAAAAGCCGACTGCTGCCGGCCTACCCCGCAAGATTCTATTACCGGGCTTTTTGAAAAGGACATTCTTTATGCACACAATATAAATTGCCCTCTGGTAAAATTAAAGAAAAACGAAGAAAAACAACCGATTGATTTACGATGGGCAAAATATATTTCCTCCTCCAAAAGAGAAGAATTATCCATCTACGGTAAAAATACTAAGGGGATATTATCCAAAATTACATCCGTGTTTGCCATCGAAACATCAATCAATATTAGTAAGCTAAATTTTATGGTTGAAAAACACAACTTTGAATTAAACGCAGGAATTATGTATCAAGATAAAGAACGCATACAAAAACTGCTCAAAAAATTACTTGCCGTCAAAGGAGTTGAACAAATACTCCTTGGATCTTCAAAAGTTTTCACCTAAATATAATTCAACCTGCTGAGATTCAATCCCGATCTAAAATTCCGGGAAAGATGCACAGAGTCCCAAAAGCTATTCATACCGATGCATACCGGACGGGACCAATGTCATCGAACGTTCATCTTAAACCCGGCCTTTCATTTTGTGCATATACACTTAATTTAATTGTGCCGAACGGATATATTAGTTTGAGAAAAACTCGTAATGCCACATCATATTGTTGAATCAACACAATAATACAAAACTGATCTCTCAAGCATAAGAAAACAGACCGGGAGTAATTGTTATTTTTATTTATTCTAAATTAATTTTGCAAAATTCCGGTAAAGTTTATAATTTGGCATTCATAAAGAAAAAAACGAATGGATAATGCTCAAATAAAACAAGCCGTAAAAAAAATATTCATTAACTACCTGGAGGAGAATAACTTCAGAAAAACTCCCGAAAGAATTGCTATTTTGGAAGAAATATATTCACGCAAGGAGCACTTTGATATAGAAACACTTTACCTCTACATGAAAGAAAAAAACTACCGGGTAAGTCGGGCGACCTTGTACAATACCATGGATTTACTGATTGAATGCAGCTTGGTTGTAAAACACCTTTTTGATAACTCGCCGGCACGATATGAACGTTCGTACGAATTTAGACAACACGATCATATGGTTTGTAATAAGTGCGGTAAAATAATAGAGTTCTGCGATCCGAGAATAAACATGATTGAAGAAGCTGTGAGCGAGCTATTCAAATTTAAAATAGACTCACACGCTCTCTATTTTTACGGAACATGCAATCAATGCAACACCTCCGACTCAAAATTAGATATAGAATAAAAACAGGATACGCACAACTGTTACAAACTGCAAATCAAACTATTACAATCGCAAATGGCTTTAGTTTAGAATAGAGGTATTTTTTTGAATATGATGATTATAAGACTTTTACAAGATAATATTCAAACTTCCGTAAAAACAACGCCATTTTAAACTACAGCCTCGCAAATTTGTATGTTACCTCTTCGCTGCAGACAAATAAATAACATTTTACTTGCCGGAACTGTTCCGACTGAAACAACAAACCAAATTGCAAATTTATCTACACATCTGAAATTTGGAAAAATAATCCCAATCCCGAGATTATAATTTTTGTAATAAATATATGAATTCGGCTTCATATAAAGTCTCTGCTATGTAATCGACCTTTTGTCGAAATCAGATTTGGAAAACTGTAATATCCGAAGTAATTTTATCGGCTTGTAAACTGCTTTTTCTGTATTTCACTGCAGCATTAAATATTCAAGTAGTGGTCAAAAAATCAGTAATGCAAATTTGTAAAAAACAATAGGTATCATACCTAATAAATAAGAATTATATGAAAGTAGATGTATTGCTCGGCTTGCAATGGGGCGATGAAGGCAAAGGAAAAATTGTAGATGTATTAAGTCCGCAATACGATATTGTAGCCCGATTTCAAGGCGGGCCCAATGCCGGCCACACCCTAATTTTTGATGATAAAAAATATGTATTACATATTATTCCCTCCGGAATTTTCAGAAAAAATATAACCAATGTCATCGGAAACGGAGTGGTTATTGACCCGGCAATTTTTGCCCAAGAAATTGAGCAACTTAAAAAGTCCGGCTTTGATCTGAGAAAAAATTTATACATCGCAGAAAAGGCCAATCTCATATTACCCACCCACCGAATGCTCGATGCCGTAAACGAAAAGCAAAAAGGGAAAGAAAAAATTGGCTCTACACTTAAAGGTATTGGGCCGGCATATACCGACAAAACAGCAAGAGTAGGATTGAAGGTATTCCATATTTTGCAAGATGATTTTAAAGAAAACTACCGTAAACTAAAAAACAAACATCTCGAAATTATTAAAGCAAAAGGTATAGCTGTTGATTTTGATTTAGAACAATACGAAAAAGAGTGGTTTGCCGGCATTGAACAAATCAAAGAATATAAAATAATAAACGGGGAGCACTTTTTCAGCACTGCGCTTAAAAACAACAAAAAAATATTGGCCGAAGGGGCACAAGGCTCACTTCTGGATATTGATTTCGGCACCTACCCGTTTGTAACATCATCGACAACGACTGTGGGTGGTGTTTGCAGCGGGCTGGGCATTGCTCCGAACAAAATAGGCGACGTATTCGGTATTTTTAAAGCATACATTACCCGTGTTGGAAGCGGGCCTTTTCCTACAGAGCTTCACAACGAAACGGGCGAATTTCTGAAAGAAAAAGGAAACGAGGTTGGAGCCACTACAGGGCGGAACAGACGCTGCGGTTGGCTCGATTTGGTTGCCCTGAAATACAGTACTGAAATTAACGGAGTAAACAAACTTATACTCACCAAAGCAGATGTCCTCTCCGGCCTAAAGGAAATACAATATGCAGACAAATATGACCACGACGGTAAAACAATAAACTTTTTTCCGGCGGAAACCAATTCGACTAAACCCCTTTATTCAAAAATCGCCGGTTGGGAAGAAGATATTTCTCAAATGACATCGCCGGAGGAATTTCCGGAAAACCTTAAAACATACATAAAAATTATTGAGGATTATACCGAGACTAAAGTGCATTTAGTTTCAACCGGCCCCGACAGAAAAAATATTATTAAGCTAAATTGAGTACTAAAAAATATCAATACCAATGAAAAACTAAAAAGAAATAAAAAAAAGTCTTATTTTTTTTTTAAATAGACTACATTTGCAACAATTTTCAAAACAGATAATGATAAATTAACACAGAATGGCTAAAAACAAACAAAGGGACGGTAAAGGATTTGAGAATATTGAAACGTCGATATCATCAACTGAGCAATTTATAGAAAAAAACCAAAAGCAATTGACTATTATATTTATAGTAGCTATTGCTGTCGTAAGTCTATTTATTGCCTATTATAAATGGTATAAAGCTCCGTTGGAAAAAGAAGCTCAAGAACAAATGTATATCGCCCAACAATATTTTGCGGCAGACTCTTTTCACTACGCCATAAACGGCGATGGTGAATTTCCGGGATTTCTTGATATCAAAGAAGACTACGGAACAACTGATGCATCAAATATCGCAACACTATACTTAGGAATTTCTTATGTAAAAACAGGACAATACCAAGAAGCTATAGATAATTTGAAAAGTTTTGATTCTGACGATGCCATACTTGGGCCATTAGCCAAGGGAAATATCGGAGATGCATACAATGAACTCGGAGAAACTGAAAAAGCAGCCAAAAGCTATAAAGAAGCTGCCGAAAGCGATAATAATAATTTTACTGCCCCCATCTATTACATGAAAGCAGCAAGAGCTTTTGAGGCATTGGGAAATTACAAACAAGCATTAGAATTATACAAAATAATAAAAACAGATTTTCCGAAATCTGAAGAAGCAAGAGCAATTGACAAATATATTACAAGAGCAGAATTAAAACTGTAAAATATTACTGTAAAATTTTAACCCGAATAATTCGGGAATTAATAATAACTCCAATAAAAGCGTCTGTACATTAACATCTTGATTGGTTTTCTGCAAAAAATGATGATAGCCAAATTTGGACTATTTTATTTTTTAAGTTTTTCGTAACAATATCAATTCAATCAATATTTTATACTGCATTCTATTGAAAGTTTATGAATAATTGAGGTTAGAATCCCGATTTTGTCGGGATTTTTTTTTCAATACATTCAGTACACCAACAAAATCCAACATAGCATGAGCACTTCGAATCTTTCAAATTATGATATAGAAAAAATTCCGTCGGCCGAGAATATGAAATTTGGAATTGTCATCTCAGAATGGAACAATAAAATTACCGAAGCTCTCTACAACGGAGCTAAAGAGACTTTACTCAAACACGGAGCAAAAGGTGAAAATATAACGAAAGAATATGTACCCGGCTCTTTTGAGCTTACATTCGGTGCAGCAGCAATGGTTGCCCAAAACAAAGTAGATGCCGTAATTGTTCTCGGAAATGTAATCCAAGGAGAAACCCGGCATTTTGACTTCATTTGTCACGGAGTAACTCAAGGGATAACTGACTTAAACCGTACCACATCAACCCCTGTAATATTTGGCGTACTAACGACAGAAACTTATCGGCAAGCCGAAGACCGAGCCGGAGGAAGACTTGGAAACAAAGGAGATGAGGCTGCTGTTACGGCTATTAAAATGATAACCTTCAAGAATAAATTATTATAAGGTCAGCCTTTTCATTCCTGAGAATATCCCACAACTTGAGTTAACTAAAAAGTTATGATTACAATAGACCCTTTATATTCAAAGTTAAGCTTTGAGGAGCTTATAAACATTATTTGCAACGACGAAAAAATACAATCGACTAAAGACGGAAGAGCAGCGGTACACGAAAATTTTGAATTTCTTAAAAAATTCGCCGAAGGAAAAACTATTGAAGGGGTTAATTCAGGGTTTTCGTTTCCCGAACAAAAGGTAAAACAGCATAGTACGAAACAGCAAACTGAAGAAATAAGATACCACTACTCTGAAAAAGGAACTCCCCTGAGTCCGAAAATTTCAAAAGCTACCATGGTTCTCAAACTCAATGAAATTTTGCAGGCAAAATCAGGCGTAAACAAATCAGTTGTAAGAGTGCTTGAGTATTTTATTAATGAAAATATTATACCGCAAATATATGTAAGACATGTCCCGGCTATGTTGAATAAACGCGGGCTTTCTAACATAGCCAAGGCACTGATTGGAGAAGGATTGGTCATCTATGAAAATAAGCTGTATCCGACTGCTGACCTCATGCACCGTTTCAAGATACAACCCATTGATATTGCCGGGAGAGAGGGTTTTGCATTAACCTCCGGGACAGCA
>JAYEIA010000015.1:0-18104 GCA_034659855.1 Bacteroidota bacterium | reverse complement strand
CGGTTTCCTGAGGTTGTTTTTTTCAAGTTCATCCCATAATATGGGCTTAAGTTTGAGGCATAGATCAGAGTCTTCGCCCGCATAAATGCTGACTTTGTCAGGGTCAGCTCTGCGCATTGCCCCTTCTTTGACCTTTTTTCCGGTCAATGATTCGATTTCTATCGGCTCGTAATTGAGGTATTGCTTCGACAGGGCGGTAAGATTATGCTTGCCGTTTGTATCAATAAGATAATGAGCAATCATGGTATCAAAAAGTGGTCCGGCAACACGAATATTGTAGTTCCTCAGAACGGTATAATCATATTTAAGGTTTTGACCGATTTTTAAAATTGTATGGTTTTCAAAAACAGGAGTCAGTATGGCCAATATTTCCATGGCAGCTTCCCTGTCTTCAGGGAAAGGGATGTAATAGGCTTTATTTTCTTCCCATGCAAAAGAAATACCGACCAGTTCAGCCTGTAAAGCATTTATAGACGTTGTTTCGGTATCAAAACTAAATTCCTTTTGTTTCAACAATTTGTCTTTTAATTCTTCTATTTCGTAGGCGGTTTCAACCTTTGAGTAGCTGTGTTTTTTATCGTTATAGCTTGAATATCCTGAAGTCACAACTTCTTCAGTTTTTTCTGAATTTCCGAATAAACTTTGTTGCTGTGGTGAGTTTGAAACGGTAGAACTTTGCGTTGTTTCGTTCGGAAATATTCGTGTAGACAATGCTCTGAATTCCAATTCTTCAAAAAGACTCAGTAACTCCTGTTTGTTCGGCGAGTCAAGCGTATACATTTTGGCATCAAAATTTACGGGCACATCTGTCCGAATGGTGACTAATATTTTGGATAGTTTAATTTTTTCTTCACTATCTTCCACATTTTCCTTTTGTTTACCTTTAAGCAAATGCGAATTCTTGAACAGTTCTTCAGTTGATCCAAACTTCGCTATCAGCTTTTTTGAGGTCTTTTTTCCTATACCCTTGATGCCCGGGATATTGTCTGCTGCGTCACCCCATATGCTGAGAATATCAATTACCTGCTCGGGTTGCTCAATGCCGTATAGTTCACAAATTTCTTTTTTACCCAAAATTTCATTATCCTTTCCGCCTCTTTTGGGTTTATACATAAAAATATTATCTGAAACCAACTGCCCGAAATCTTTATCGGGGGTAACCATATAGACTGTAAATCCCTCCTTTTCAGCTTGCTTGGCAAGGGTTCCAATCGTGTCATCTGCTTCAAAACCTTCGGCCTCAATCACCGGGATATTAAACCCTTTGATTACCTGTTTGATGTATGGAACCGATTTTTTTATATCCTCGGGGGTTTCGTCTCTGTTGGCTTTGTATTCCTTAAACATTTCGTTTCTGAATGTTGGACCCGGGGGATCAAATACCACAGCAATATGGCTGGGTTTTTCTTTGCGCAAAATTTCATCAAGTGAATTGGTGAAACCCAAAACAGCTGAGGTGTTTAAGCCTTTGGTGTTATATCTCGGATTTTTTATAAAAGCATAATAAGCTCTGAATATCAGAGCATATGCATCTAATAAAAAAAGTTTTTTTTCGTTGGTTGGTGTTGACATCTCGTAAGGTTTTAATATGTATCGACGGTTTGAATAACGGAATATCTATTGATCTTCGGCATACCATTCGGCATAGGAGGTTTCTGTTTCATAGAGCCGAACACTATGCAGATTAACTGTTTTCGGAAGCTCTTTTTTTATTATTTGTGCAAAATCGCTGACCATGTTTTCACAGGTTGGCTGATAGTCTGTTGTGATAAATCGCTCGTACATCTGTTTGCCAATGCCTGATGCATTAAATTTTGCCGCTTTGCTGATTATAAGTGCATGGTCATAAATATCTACAATTTTAGATTTTACAATTTTTTTTAAATCCCCAAAATCCATAACCATTCCGTTTTTGGGAGAAGATACATCTTCAGAAGGTTTTCCTATTATCGTTACAAAAAGCTTGTAGGTATGTCCGTGTATGTTTTTACATTTTCCGTCATAATTCCAGAGGGCATGTGCTGATTCAAAATTGAATTGCTTAGAAACTCGTATCATATTTTTTTTATCAAAGTTAAAAAAATCTGTTAAACCATATTCAACAGATTCATTTATTTCAAACATATCATGCCGAAATTTTTACAATTAATTGCTGTTAGCTTAGCAATCAGTACAGCTTTTAATACAATCTACGATGTGAAGTAAATTTTTATTTTTAAGGTAATAAAAAGTGTTTTTTCCCTTTCTTTCTGACGACAGAACCATTTTGTCCTTTAAAATTCCCAAATGATGAGACGTTGTTGACTGTTCCAAATTCAACGATTCATGTATTTCCGTAACAGTTAATTTCTCATTGTTCTCCAGGAGGCTCAGTATTGCTATTCGCATGGGGTGAGAAATTGCTTTAAGCATTGTGGCGGCATTTTCAAATTGAGCCGCATTTATTTCTTGTATCATTTTTTTAAAATAAAGTTATAAATCAAGTATAAATTATTTACAAATCTATATATTTTGTTCAGTATTCTCAAATGATAATTATCATAATAAACCCTATCACCCTTATAATGAGATGATTATAAAGTGATTTTGATGAAAATATTTAGATAAGCTTATACGTATAGAAACTAAAACGGGAATTTTTTGAAAACGATGGCGAGTTGTTATTAAACCAATATTGGGTCCGATCTAAAAAGTATGTTACTATTTTGGCAAAACAACTTATATGCTTAATTATAAGTATTTTATAAATCAATTTACAATTAACTTAAAATACCTATTTTTAGTACTTTAACTATATAAACTTTCAACTTTATAACTTTTTAAACTGAACTCTATATTAAATTTTTCAGTTGCTTTTCTTTTTTTCTTTCAACGTAAACTACGCCATAATTAGCGGAAAGTTCTCTTTTTTTCTCCGAAGGAAAATCAGAGTAATATTCCTCAGTCTTATCCCATATTTGACAAATAAGTTTATCGCAATTCTGTCTAATCTCTTTGATATTGTCGGAGTATCTTTCGTGTACCGACGTCAGCTTGTTTTTTCTTTGCAGAATATCTCTAAAATTTTCAAATTCAATTTTGACCAGTGCCGGTTTTGGATTATAAATTCTGTTTTTGTTGTCTAACTCTCGTTGCATATTACCGTTTATTATTTTTTCTCCCCAGTAGAGGATATCTTCTATGGTCAATATTTCAGGTACGATGTGGTCGTCCGGTTTAATGTCAAAATACCGACGTTCTGATTGGTCGATTTCATTGCGTTGGATGGCCATATTAAAGACTTGAATAAAATGGGACAAATACAGTTTAGTCTTCTTAAATTGTTTATTGAATATTTTGTTTACTGCAATTCTGTTTTTATACGATTCCTTTTTAATTTCTAAAAAATGCTGAAAGTAATCATACATTTTTGATGTTTCTATAAATAACTTTTGGTTGAAAGCCAATTCAGTGGGGACAGTCTTTTTTCCTATTTCGTAGGCCGTTTCTATGGCTCTCATTCTGGCTTTGTCTGTATTGGGAAGTCTTCTGTACGGCATTTGCTATCAAATTAAAAATGAACAACTTATTGATAAATATATAAACAAATTTTATTCCGGTTTTAATAATTTTATTTTAGATACGCTTATTTATAATATCTTGGATGTAAATGACTTTATTAATTTCTGAATTATATACCCGAAAACCCTATCAAAAAGAGACTTACAAAGAAACAAAAACTTTTTTTAACAGTTTTTTAATATAAAGGGTTGCAAATGGATAAAAATATTATAATTTTGCGGACTCAATTGACCTCGGTCAAATTGATTTAATTTATTAATTTAAAAGCTAATACAGTGGATACTTTAAGTTACAAAACTGTTTCGGGAAACAAAGAAACAGCAAAAAAAGAATGGCTTTTGATTGACGCGGAAGGTGAAACAACCGGGCGACTGGCTTCTATGGTAGCATTTTTGCTGCGCGGAAAGCACAAACCTGATTTTACTCCTCATGCAGATATGGGCGATAACGTAGTCGTTATAAATGCTGAGAAAGTAGTTTTTACCGGAAAGAAAATGACAGACAAAGAATATATTACATATTCAGGTCTTCCGGGTGGTCAAAAAAGAAAAACACCGGAAGAGGTGTTAACGAAAAAACCTGCAGATGTTGTTGAAAATGCTGTAAGAGGAATGTTGCCAAAAACAAGACTCGGTCGTGCAATTTTTAACAATATGTATGTTTATGTTGGAAAAGAGCATGGACATGAAGCCCAAAAGCCTCGTACCATTGATTTAAACCAAGTTAAATAATTATTTTATGGAAGAAAAGTACACAAAGGCCATTGGTCGTAGAAAAACAGCCAATGCCAGAGTTTATCTAAGTCCCGGATCCGGAAAAATTACAATCAACAAAAAAGATGTTGATGAGTTTTTTACTGTTCCTGAGCTTAGAATTAAAGTAAGACAGCCCTTGAATGAGCTGGAATTATCTGAAAGCTATGATGTTATGGCTAATGTTTCAGGTGGTGGTATTAAAGGACAAGCCGAGTCGGTAAGATTAGGTATAGCCAGAGCTCTGGTAAAAATTGATCCTGAAAACAAACCTGCACTCAAGAAAGAAGGTTATCTGGTAAGAGACCCTCGAAAAGTTGAGCGTAAAAAACCGGGACAACCCAAAGCAAGAAAGAAATTCCAATTCAGCAAGCGTTAAGATTTATTTATTTCCACTTTCAATATAAAACAGTTTAGAATCTAAATTGTTGAGATCGATTGGAATACAACGCTACTCAATGATTGAAAAATTAAGAACGTAAACTTAAAAAGACAACAATGTCAAGAACAAATTTTGATGAGTTATTAAAAGCAGGTGTTCACTTCGGACACTTGAAAAGAAAATGGAATCCTAAGATGGCTCCTTTCATTTTTATGGAGCGCGGAGGAATTCATATATTAGACCTTAATAAGACAATTGTCAAGCTTGATGAAGCTTCTGAAGCAATAAAGAATATCGCTAAAAGCGGAAAACAAATTTTATTTGTTGCTACAAAAAAACAAGCCAAAGAATTGGTCGAAGAAAAAATAGAGCCTACCGGAATGCCGTACATTACTGAGCGTTGGACAGGGGGTATGTTGACCAACTTCAGAACGGTAAAAAGAGCCATTAACAAAATGAAAGAAATTGACAGTATGGCTACGGACGGAACATTTGAAAAAATATCGAAAAGAGAACGGTTACAAATTACTCGCGAAAAAGCAAAATTAGAGAAAAACCTCGGAAGTATTGCGCACATGAAAAGACTCCCTTCTGCAATCTTTGTAGTCGATGTTTTTAAAGAAAAAATTGCTGTTCGTGAAGCCCAAAAATTGGATATCCCTGTTTTTGGTATGGTTGATACTAATTCAAGTCCTGATATTGACTTTCCTATCCCTTCAAATGATGATGCGTCAAAATCTATAGATTTAATTACCGATGTCATTGTTGGAGCTCTTAATGAAGGTATCCAAGAAAGAAAAGCTCATGATAAAGATAAAAAACAGGAAAAAGCTAAAGTTGCTTCTAAATCTAAATCAAGAGCCAGAAAATCTTCAGATAATAAAGATAAACAGCAATAGCTTTTTACTTTTTAGATTCAAAGATTTATCCGATGTTGTGCTTTTATAAAATAAAGTACAACATTGATTTTTCAAGACAGGAATAGAACATTCGGTTTTTGAAAATGAAATAAACAGAGTATTTTCATAAAAAAAATAAATAAAATGGCTAAAATAAGTGCAAAAGATGTTGCAAAACTTCGAAAAATGACTGGTGCCGGAATGATGGACTGTAAGAATGTTTTAACAGAAGCTGAAGGTGATTTTGACAAAGCAATTGATTTATTAAGAAAAAAAGGACAAAAAGTTGCCGGTAAACGTGCCGGAAGAGACGCTACGGAAGGTGCAATGATTGCAAAAGTATCTGACGATGCCAAAAACGGAGTCGTTATTGCATTAAATTGTGAAACAGACTTTGTGGCTAAAAATGAAGATTTTGTAAAATTTGCTCATCAAATAGCTGACATTGCTTTGGAGAACTTACCGAAAGACATTGATGAATTGAAAGCATTGAAAATGGGCGATGTTACTGTTGGAGAGGAAGTTATAAATCAAACAGGAGTTATTGGTGAAAAGCTTGACTTGTCTCAATACGGTTTAATTTCTGATGAATCAGTGGCAGCATATATCCATATGGGAAATAAAATTGCTACACTTGCCGGATTCAATAAACCGGTTGATGCCGAATCTTCATCAGAAGTTGTCATGCAGATTGCAGCAATGAACCCGATTGCCATTGACAAAGATGATGTTTCGCAAGAAGTCATTGATAAAGAATTGGAAATTGGTAAAGAGTTGGCTATTAAAGAGGGAAAACCGGAAGATTTAGCCGGAAAAATTGCTCAAGGTCGATTGGGTAAATTCTTTAAGCTAAATACATTGCTAAACCAGGAATATGTTAAAGATAAGAAGAAAACGGTGAAAGATTTCTTAAAAGGAATAGACAAAGACCTGACGGTTACTAAATTCTATCGTTTTGCATTAGATAATTAATCATTCGCATTAGTTTATACAAAAAAGGGCGGTCTTCATGACCGCCCTTTTTTAGTGCATTATGGTTTGGATATTATTGTTTCTTTTTAGGTTCAATCTTCAAAGACAAGTCTTTAAGTTGCTCACTGTCAATTGTTGAAGGAGCATCAATCATGAGGTCTTTTCCGGCATTATTTTTCGGAAATGCCATAACATCACGAATAGAATCTGACCCGTTGAACAGGGCAACCCACCGGTCAAAGCCAAAGGCAATTCCGCCGTGGGGCGGGGCACCGTATTTAAATGCATTCATTAAGAACCCGAATTGCTTATCCGCTTCCTCTTGGGTGAACCCGAGCAGTTTGAATACTTCTTTTTGTAACTCTAAGTCGTGAATTCGTAGGGAACCGCCGCCAATTTCCGAGCCGTTAATTACCAGATCGTAGGCTTCGGCAATTATATCTTCGGGTTGTTCTTTGGACAAATCTACGGATGTATCTTTGGGAGAAGTAAACGGGTGGTGTACGGCATGAAATTCTCCGGTTTCATCATCTTTTTCAAACATGGGGAAATCTGTAATCCATACCGGGGCAAATGTGTTTTTATCTCTCAATTCCATTCGGTTGCCCATTTCCAACCTGAGTTCTCCGAGAGCATAAAGAATGTCTTTCTTTTTTCCGGACATCAGGAGCATGAGATCGCCCGGTTTTGCGTCCAATTTTTCTGCCCAGCCTTTTAAATCGTCTTCCGAGTAGAATTTATCAACCGCTGATTTAAACGTGCCGTCTTCGTTGTATTTTGCGTAAACCAATCCTTTGGCGCCGATTTGGGGTCTTTTGACCCATTTTATAAGCTTATCAGTTTGTTTTCTCGAATAGCCGGCAAGTCCCTTTGCACATATTCCGCCAACGTATTCTGCACCGTCAAAGACTTTAAAGTTATTTCCTTTGACGGTTTCCGATAAGTTTGTGACAGGCATATCGAACCGTAAGTCAGGCCGGTCGGTTCCGTAGGTTTCCATGGCTTCATGATAAGTCATTTTCGGGAAGCTGTCCGGATAGTCAATATTTTTAATCACTTGGAACAAATGCTTAGCTAAGCCTTCAAATAAATTAAGGATATCGTCTCGCTCCACAAATGACATTTCACAGTCAATTTGGGTGAATTCAGGTTGTCGATCGGCTCTGAAATCTTCATCTCTGAAACATTTTGTGAGCTGAAAATATCTGTCATAGCCCCCAAGCATGAGCAGCTGTTTAAATATTTGCGGCGATTGCGGCAGTGCATAAAAATGACCTTCTTTCATTCTGGAGGGCACCAGAAAATCTCGTGCACCTTCGGGGGTAGATTTTATTAAAAATGGAGTCTCTATTTCCATAAAATCCTTTGTACTCAGGTAGTTTCGTATTTCTTGAGCCATTTTATGACGCAGAACAAGTCCGTTTTTAACGGGATTTCTTCTCAAGTCAAGATAGCGATATTTCATTCGTAATTCTTCTCCGCCGTCGGTGTCATCTTCAATGGTAAACGGAGGGATTTCTGATTTCGAAAGTATATCAATATCCGATATGATGAGTTCAATTTCTCCGGTAGGGATATTTTTATTTTTGTTGCTTCGTTCCACAACTTTTCCTTGTACTTTTATAACAAATTCACGGCCTATTTTTTCTGCATATTCCGATAAATTTTGATTGGATTCCGTATCAAAAACAAGTTGAGTAATTCCGTAGCGATCTCTGAGATCGATAAAAGTCATTCCTCCCAGGTTTCGTATTTTATGTACCCAGCCACTGAGTGTAACTTCTTGGTTTGTGTTTTTGGCACGGAGTTCTCCGCAAGTATGTGTTCTGTGCATAATTAATTGGTATAAAAATTTGACTGCAAATGTAAGTAAAATACTATTAGCCTGAAAAAAATCAGTTAAATCATAGCTTGACGAAAGTTAATTACGTAAATTAGGAGTCTGTGAATTTCTATTATTTTATTTTGTACGTTTGTATCCTTAATTTGATGATATGATGAAAGATACTTTACATTCGGATGAATATTTTATGAGATATGCTTTGGATGAAGCAGAAAAGGCTTACGAAACAGGCGAAGTTCCTGTCGGTGCGGTTGTTGTTCATGATAATATGGTAATAGCTAAAGCTCATAATTTGACCGAAAAATTAAGAGATGCTACCGCTCATGCAGAAATGCAAGCTATTACGGCGGCGGCTTATAAGTTGGGAAGCAAATATCTCAAAAATTGCACGCTGTATGTAACTGTTGAACCTTGTACGATGTGTGCCGGTGCTTTGCATTGGGCACAAATTGATCGAATTGTTTATGGAGTGACCGATGAAAAAAAAGGTTATCACAAATACAGCAATAATCTTTTGAGCGGAGTCCGAGAAATAAAATCAGGGGTGTTGGCCACTGAGGCTAAGCAACTTATTCAAAAGTTCTTTAGACAATTGAGGAAATAGTCAGGCGTAGCTTGTTGCAGACTTTATTTCCTCTTTCAGATTTTTGATATCTTGTTGAGACTGTGTTTCGGATAAATTCAGAAATTCCGTAAAGTATTGTTGAGTTTCATCCATAATTGAATCAATTTCATCAATTTGAAAAAAGATTAAGCCGGTTCTTCGAATAAAAAAGTCGGAAATATTAACTGCTCCTTCGTAAAAAATGGAGTATCGGACTTCAGCTTTAAGCCAAGCGCTTTGACTGTTCTTTGTTTCATTGTAATAATCAAAGGCCTTTTCAGAAATTTTATCGATATTCATACCATATCTGAAGAATAATTTTTTGAATTCTTCCGGAGAAATTTCTACTTGATGAACTTGATCGTATTTTTTCTCAAAAAATTCATTCAGACTTTTTTCTGTCGGATAAAAAGGAAATTCTCCGCCGGATAATCTCATATTTTTGGTTTGGCAGGAGACGTATTTTCTTCCTTCGGTGTCGGCCAAACGCTTCATGACCTCCTTTGTTACATTTTTAGCCATAATTCTGTAGCCGGTCAGTTTTCCTCCGGCTATGGAAATAAGCCCCGAGTCGGAATAAAATATTTCGTCTTTACGAGAAAGTTCGGATGGATCTTTGCCGTCCTCATGTATCAATGGTCTTAAACCTGACCATACCGATTTCACCTGTTCTCTGTTCAGTTTTACGGATGGAGCTATACGGTTGACGGCTTCAAGCAAATAATCTACATCCTCTTGAGTGGTGCCGGGGTTTTTCAAATTTCCTTCAAAAAAAGTATCCGTAGTTCCTATGTAAACTATATCGAACCGAGGAATGGCAAAAACCATACGCTCGTCGCCGGTATCAAAATAAATGGCATGATTCAAGGGAAAATCCTTTTTGCTCACCACGATATGAACCCCCTTTGAATGTTGCAAATGTTTTCCTTCCAGGGAATTGTCTTTTTGTCTTAGTTTATCAACCCAAGGACCGGTAGAGTTTACCGTATGTTTGGCTTGGATTGAATAATTTTCGCCGGTTATTTTATCTTGTACTTTTACTCCGGTGACTTTGTTGTTGCTGTATTCAAAATCTGTTACTTCAGTATAATTCAATGCTTGTACACCATACTCATTTGCTTTTTTCAGCACCTCTACGGTTAGTCTCGAATCGTCGGTTTTGTATTCATAATACAGTGCTCCTGATTTCAGCAAGTCGCTGTCTATTAACGGAACACGCTTAACGGTTTCTTCTCTGGAAAGCATTCTGCGATGTTCTTCTTTTTTTACACCGGCTAAAAAATCGTACACATAAAGTGCTATTGATGTGGTAAACTTCCCCAGACTACCGTCTTTTATGATGGGAAGAACCATTTTTTCGGGGATTACGATATGGGAGGCATTGGTGTGAACTATTTCTCGCTCTTGGCCAACCTCTTTCACCAAGCCTAACTCCAAATGTTCCAGATAGCGCAATCCGCCGTGAACAAGTTTCGTTGAACGACTGCTTGTGCCGGCTGCATAATCCTGCATTTCGACCAAGGCGGTTTTAATTCCTCTTGAGGCTGCATCCAGAGCAATTCCCGCTCCGGTTATCCCGCCGCCGATGATTAATAAATCATAGACTTCGTTTTTTACTGCAGTAATACTTTCTTTTCTTGAAGCTGCTGAAAGATTATTTTCCATGTTCTGAGTTGTTTTGTACTATTTTGTATAATTTATCTGCTCTTCTTATTTTTTGGGGTACAGCTATTGAGAATTTTTCTCCTTTTACGGCTTTTTTTGTGAGTTTTCTGTCAACATGTATGTCTTTGGCTTTCATTTCAATGACACCGGTTGTGGGGCCCGAAATAAGCAGTTCATCTCCGTCTGATAATTCTCCGGATTGTACCAAAAATTCGCCGACTCCTATATTTGAAAACCAATTAGTTGTTTTAGCAATATATATTTTTTTGTGCGTGGCTTTTGAGCCATATTCCTTGCTCCATTCACCCAGCTTTCTGCCGAGATAGTAACCGTCCCAAAAGCCTCTGTTGAATACCCGGCTCATGCGTTTGGTCCAGTCATTAATTTTCTTTTGTGTGTAGCTTCCGTTTTCGACAGATTCTGCAGCCTCTCTGTAACACTCAGTTACTGTTTTTACATATTCGCCCGGTCTGGCACGGCCTTCAATTTTTAAAACAGAGACCCCGGATTCAAGCACTTTGTCTAAAAAACTAATGACCGATAAATCCTTCGGAGACATAATGTACTCATTGTCAATATCCAATTCGTAGCCGGTTTCGTTATTTGTAACCGTGTAGCCTTTTCGGCAGGTTTGCATGCAAGCACCTCTATTGGCCGAAGAATTTTGTTCGTGCAAACTCAAGTAACATTTTCCTGATATGGCCATACAAAGCGCACCGTGTATGAATATTTCAAGTTTGATGAGTTTTCCGGAGGGTCCCGTGATTTTTTCTTTTTTAATATTATCGGCAATATGTTTTACTTGCTTGAGGCTGAGTTCTCTTGCCAATACCATGACATCGGCATAATTGGAGTAAAATTTTACGGTTTCGGTATTACTGACGTTAAGCTGCGTGGACAAATGAATATTCACTCCAACACGGCGGGCATAATTTATGACTGCTTGGTCGGAGGCTATTATTGCCGTGATATTTGCTTTTTTCGCTGCGTCCACAATCCTTTTCATAACTTTGATGTCGTGATCATAAATAATGGTATTCACCGCAAGGTAAGAGTAGATGTTGTTTTGTGAACAGATATCGGCAATCTTCGAAAGGTCTTCTATGGTAAAATTATTTGTCGATTTTGCACGCATATTCAATTGCTCAATACCGAAATATACCGAGCCGGCTCCTCCTTGAACAGCTGCTGCCAAGGTTTCGAAGTTGCCGGCGGGAGCCATTATTTCTATGGTTTGATTCATTGGTGTAGTCTTATAAATTTTGGCAAAAATATAAATTCAAAATGAAAACCTATTGATATAATTGTTAAATTACAGTTTTGTTTTACTTGTGCTTGCAAGAAAATCTATTTTTTTAAAAACAAACCGGTGTCATTTAGTATCCATAGTGTATCTTCAAAGTATCCGATATCATTTATTTTTAGTTTTTCCGTAAGTGGGATTTTTATAATCTCAGAAAGATTATCGATAGAGTGGAGGTGTACATATTTTAAATCTTCGGACAGTAAACTAATGCCGAATTTGTTAATATGAAATAATTTTGACGGCGGAACTTTAACGGATTGTATGAGTGCCCCTTCGGAATCATACAAGAACAACATGTTATCGGCGGTCAAAATGTATATAATGTTGGCGTAGTACTCAATGTTTATTATAGTTTTTCCTGAGAGTTTATTTAATTCGGCTTTCCTGGAAAGGGTAAACTTTTTGTTGTGAAAAAATATGTATTTTTCTTCACAATCAATAACTATAAACCCGGTGTTTGTTCTGCAGAATTGAATCTTGCCATATATGCTTTCATTGATTGTTATGCTGTTGTTGTCAATTGGATTCAAATTATTGTCCAGCAGTATAAAGTTCCTGAAGGCCTCATCATAAAGAATAATTTTGAACTCATTGAAATGATCTACGGCCGTTAAATTTGAAGAGTTTTGTGAATAATAGTCTTTTTGAAGTCCTGAGTAGGGGGAATAAACGGTTAATTTGTTTTGATTGAGGATGTATAAATTTCCGTTATTGTCAATATCTAAGTCTGAGCCACCCGGTACTATAAACACTTCAAAATCATTTTGAGCCACCGAAAGCAGCCGAATGATTAATAAGATAAAAATTGTCAAATACCTCAAAGTTGTTGGTTTAGATTGAGTAAATCTTCAATATAGTCTCTGTTATTCGAAAGCCTGGGTACTTTATTTTGGCCGCCGAGCTTATTTTTTGATTTGAGCCAGGAATAAAATAAATTTTCTTTTGCCACATGTATAATGGGCATGGTTAAATTGTAGTTTCGATATCTTTTAGCATCATAATCGGAGTTTATTTCCTTCAAGGTATCGTCAAGATAAACCCTGAATTCTTCGATGTTTTTGGGTTTTTTCTCAAATTCAATTATCCACTCATGGGCTCCGGTGTTGTCTTTATCCATATATATGGGAGCAACCGTATAATCTTTTATCACGGCATTAGTTTTTCCGGATGCGGCCTCTATAGCTTTTTCTGTATTGTCAACGATAAGCTCTTCTCCAAAAGCATTGATAAAGTGTTTGGTTCTCCCGGTAATTTTTATTCTGTGCGGATATTTAGATGTAAATTTTACGGTATCTCCGATTAAGTATCTCCATAATCCCCCGTTTGTAGAAATAACCATGGCGTAATTTTTTTCTAATTCCACATCGTTGATATTGATTGAATCAGGAAATCTATTGTCGGCTTGAGCGACAGGTATAAATTCATAAAACACACCATAATCAAGCATTAAAAGCATATCATCACGCGTGAGATCATCTTGCATGGCAAAAAAACCCTCTGAAGCGTTGTAAACTTCTCGGTACTTCATTTTAGGCGAAGGAATGAGTCGTCTGAATTCCTTTCTGTAGGGGCTAAAGTTCACCCCTCCGTGGGTAAATAATTCTAAATTCGGCCAAACTTCGATAAGATTTGATTTTCCGGTTATTTCCAATACTTTTTTCATCAAAACTAAAGTCCAAGACGGGACACCGGATAAGCTGGTTACATTTTCATTAATACTGAGTTGAGCCATTTTTTCGAGTTTCTCTTCCCATTCCGGCATTAAAGCGGTGGCTTTGTCGGGGGTTTTTTTTAAATTGGCCCATATCGGCAAATTGTTTATTATTACGGCTGAGACGTCTCCGTAATATTTCTGGTCGGTAGTTTTTTTGTTTTCTTCTCTGCTTCCGCCAATGGCCAATCCTTTACCCGAAAGGAAGTCACTTTTGGGGTGTTCGCGATAGTGAATACTTATGACATCTTTGCCGCCTCTGAAATGGCAATCCTCCAGTGATTGTTTACTTACCGGAATGTATTTGCTTCTGGAATCCGTTGTTCCCGATGATTTGGCCATCCATTTAATCGGCGTGTTCCATAGTACATTTTTTTCGCCTTTGATTACTTTTTCTATGTAGGGTTTAAGCTGTTCATAGTTCGAAACCGGAACATTTTGCTTAAATGCATCGTATTGAAAGTTAAAATCAGAAAAATTATAATCTTTGCCAAAAACGGTATATTGACCTTCTTTAAGGAGGTATTTGAACATTTTTTCTTGTACAGCCTCAGGTTTAGATTTAAAATAATCTATTTCTTTTAGCCTTCCGGTTGAAAATAGGCTTATTATTTTATTTAAAAGTCCCATATTTAAAGCTTAATTGATGAGTGTAGTTCAAAAAGGTTAAAAGTTGAAAGTTTGTAAAGTTAATTATTTTATATTTAGTAAATTATGTAGAATTACTTTACTTTAATAACTGTTTGAAAATTAGACAAATATCACTTTTTGCTTTAAACTTTACAACTTTTCAGACTGCACTCAAATATATATATATACAAAATTAACAAAATACTTTACAAAGATACTGATGATTTTAAAAAATAAATTAAGGCACAGCACTTCCGATTTTAGGAAAAATGTGTTTTAAATCAGTAATAATTAGTGTCTGAACGGAAATACCCAAAATTAGAAATGTTTTTTTTTGCGATATTTTTATTTTTTTTAATTCGCTGATACAGTGGCATCACCAAATTTAAAAAAATAAAAATCTCATCAAAAAAAAACTCATTTCGTAAAATTCGTCTATTTCCGTTCAGACACTAATTACGAAATAGAAAGAAATATTATTATCCTCAATTATTCATAAACTTTCTGTAGAAAGCAGTATAAAATTTTGATTGAATTGATATTGAAACGATAAATTAAAAAAAATAGTCCAAATTTGGCTATCATTCTTTTTTTTAGAAAAACAAGCAATAGGTTAATATACAGATGTTTTCATTGGGATTATTATTAATTCCCGAATTATTCGGGTTATAAAAAGAATTTTTTTCTTGAGTTTGTTGTAATTTTTATAAATTTGGCTTAAAATATGTATACTTTATATAACAATTTAATTTGTGCATGGTTTTTGCAGAGAAATCAATGTAATATTAGTCAATAAAACAACGGGCATAATGGATAGTGATTCAAAGCGTATTGTAATTGAGGAAACCGAAGATTCTCCGGAGATAATCTTAGATATTGAAGAAAGATTATTGAAAATCACCGGGCCGTCTTTCCCTGAAGATGCTTATGAAACATTTCAGCCGGTACTGCGATGGTTGGATGCGATAGGCGGATCGGTGATGAAGTTAACTTGTGAGTTTGAATTTACAATACTAAGTTCAGCGTCCAATAAGCTTTTATTTGAGATGTTGCTGAAAATTGAAGATATGTACCAAGCCGGAAAAGATGTTATTATTTTTTGGTTGCATGATGATTATGATGAAGACATGCAAGAGGAAGGCGAAAGTTTTGCCCAGGCGGTTCATGTTCCTTTTAAGTTTATTGCGAATTAAGAAAGTTGTTCATGAAAACTCCATTTTTATACGGTTTGCTGTTTAGCCTCTTCTTTTTTTTTTATAATTCCGGATTTTCTCAAACCACAGAAATAGGCGTTATGGGAGGAGTTAATAAATCTTCACTGTATGGGCCTGAGCATCCTGCACTTTCAACTCAATTGTTTAGTTACAACGCCGGATTGTTTTTGTCCGTAAAAACGTCGGATATTGCCTCATTTAGTACAGAACTTCTTTTTGTAAACAAGAAATTTGAATTTACAAACCCGATAAATGTTGTTGAAAACGGGCTACTTACTGTTGAGGAGTCTAATTCTTATGTGAGCATACCCTTATTATTGAATTTCAGAAAAGGAGATAATGTCATTAATGCATTTGTCCATTTCGGACCGGAGTTTTTAGTCCATATTAAAACCGACAGAACGGCACAGGCTTCTGTGAACGGACTCGAGGTTGAGCCCTTGGCTTATTATGATTATTCTGTAAATTTTTACGATTACGGGATAAGAACCGGTGGCGGAATAAAATTTCGTTCAATTGTTATGGAAGCCGGTTATTTCTTTAGCCTCAGAAACTTGTACTCCGGCCAAACCAGCCAAGAAATGCGATACATTAATTTGTATCTGAACTTAGGTATTATCCTGAATTTTCAACCACCAACAACATACAGTAGGCCAACAACTTGGAAAAGTTTTAAATACAAATTAAAGCATTTGTTTTAGGACCGTATATGAAATAAATTATGCCGGTTAGGCGAAAATATTTTGTTTCCGTTCCTTAATCAAGAGATATGCTTGTGTGATAAACTTTTCAAGTATATTTCAGGTTTCATCGGTTTGTTGTATTTTCCAATCAGGAATATATAAAATCAAAGTCTCCTTCTTCAATAGTTCGTTAAGTTTTTATAATTATCTGATATTCAATTCTTTACAAAGCAAGTAGTAAGCGAGTTAAAGTGTTGATTATTACGTGCTTAGTTTGTGATTCGTAATTAATAATTCGTAATTTAACGAAGTGTTGCTTCTTGAGAAAGTATAAAAAAAGCAGCCTTTCAGCTGCTTTTTCATATTAGTAAATCATTGTATTACTTATTGATTACAAGCCGCTTAGTGATTGTTGAATTGTTGATATTAAATTTACAGAAATAAACTCCCGCCTTAAGGTTTGAAACATTAACTTCAAAAGAGGGCGATATCTCTTCATTGGAAATGACTTGAACTTCTTTTCCCGTAACATCAAGAATTTGAATTTCCTTTTCAGTGTATCCTGCAGGCAACTCAATATTTACAGAGTTTTTAGCAGGGTTCGGGTAAATTTTAAATGAGTTTTCGTTAAGATTTACTACGGCAGCAGCGGGATCTTCTTCTGTAGTAAATGTGATGAATGTCTCTTCCAGCACTACACCATAGATGTTTGCAACCATGCCGGCTTCAACTCCAAATTGAATGTCGGTAAGGTAGGGTAAGTCTATACTTGGGTAAAGTACAATGGCTTTTTTTGAAGAGGCAATAATTCCGGTCGTTTCAAAATAATTACTTTCAGTATCTCTGATGAAAAAACTGGTTACAACATCAACATCCGTAAATTCCGACCCGTCGGGATTTCTTAATTCTTGACCGAAAATTATCCTTAAAAATGTTAAATCATTCGCTACATCAACTGTTCCGTCAGAAGGAGTGTATGAAAATGTTTGTGCCGGATACTGTGATGTTGTAAATGTTGTTGCCGCAGTAGAAAGTGTTACACCGGATACGGACTCAACAGCATTGTCTGCCAAAGTCAGAGTATGTGAGGTTAATTCTGTCCAATAACCTGCTTCAGGATAAATGTAGATGAGTGATTTTTCAGCATTAATTTCTCCGGTGAAAGGAACATCGGCTTTGCTTACATCAGTTAAAGTTACGAAGTCTGAAATATCACTGTTTGTGATTTCGCCTCCGCCGGACAGTAACATGCTTTGATTGAAAGAAATGACAAATGGGTTGTCCACTGAAATTCCGGTAGTTCCGTCAAACGGAACCAATGAAACCGCAAGGGCGGGAGCTGTTGTTTCTGTTGCATAAGCCGATTGAAAAATCTCACCGGTTTCGCTGTTTTGAGCAAAAACGACTACAGACAGGTCGCCCATTTCTTCAACATGAGTTACACTCATATCCAGTGTAGCACCCATATAAAAATGCTCACCGTCAGCCAAAGCAGCACTTAGCCCATCACCGTCAGGATACATGTCCATCATAACATTTGTAAATTCAGTTTCGCCGTTGTTTCCGACATTTCCGGTAGTTGTATTTTCAACTACAACAATAAAAGCTTTGACGTTTTCTTCATCGGCAAAAGAAGAAAAATCGGCTTGAACAGCCAAGTTGGTTCCGTCGATTTGAAAACTTGCTGTAATTTCGTGGTCGGCCGGTATTGCTAATGCATTATCCAGAGCAGTTTGTAATTGACCTGTACTGTGGTGAGTTCCTTCATTGCTGTCCAGATACAAAGTGGGGACACTATTCACTCCGTAAAAGCTTCTTCTTGTCCCGCCTTCTTCTGTATAATAATCGTCGCCGGGCGAAGGCCAAGACATTTGGTATTTGA
>JAYEIA010000014.1:0-18185 GCA_034659855.1 Bacteroidota bacterium | reverse complement strand
CCAACTTGAAAATTGACATTCACAAACGTCTCATTTTGAGTGATTAGCGTTTTTGTTTTTTACATTTGGGGGACTAATTTTGTTTTTCTTACAAAAGGTCTGTGCTTAAATTTTAGACTGTCGAAAATGTTTCTTTGGTCTTTTGTGGGTCTTGTGCAAAGTTTTATATATAATTTTTCATTTTGCTTATTGTTTACGCTGACTATTGATGACTGCATTGTTCGCATTTTTTCCGTAATTGTCTGCCAGCTGTAATTTATATCATTTCCTTTGAGCCTTCTTCTTATGTAATTTACGACTTGATATGCTAATATTCCGAGCCATATATGCGGTTCAATATATGCGTCCTTTTGATGGTATATAGGTCTTATGTCAAGGTCTGTTTTTAATGTGCGGAAAACTGCTTCAACATCTCTTGTCAGATTGTAAATCTGCCAAATATCGCCCTCTTTTACAGCCGTTTTAGTATATCGAAGGAAATATTCTCCTTTGGGACGTTCTCTTTCTTTTATTCTCTCCCAAGTAATATCGGTAATTATTCCTTTCTCCTTATCTTCGGTGTATTTTATGTCATACAGCCAACCAATTTTTGACAGTTTTGCTTTTATTTTTCCGACCTTTTCGTGAACTTTCTCTATCTTTTTTAATGTGCGGGGTTTTGGTAATTTGTCCTTAATCTCCTGTAATTCAAGCTCTAATCTTTTTGTCAGTTTTTTATCAATAGACTCTTCTTTCTTTTGTTTTTGTTCACTTTTAACGTGCAAAAAATTATCAGGCTTGTCTTTTACATCTATTTTTGTGAGTTCTATTTTATTGCCCCTGTTGTCGGTTATGCTTTCCGCATTTTCAGAAAGTTTGTCATAAGCCTTTGGTGTTATGCGACTTACACAAACGTAATCATATTTATATTTGTCGCTTCGCAGAAGTTCCAAATTTTCTTCTGTTGCTATTCCGGCATCCATTACTACGACAGGAACCTCATCCTCAGCTGGAAATTGTTTGCTTACGTCCTCTATCATTGTCGAAAATGTTCCCGGTTCGCTGACATTTCCTTTGTAAAATTTATTGTTTCTCACAAAGCCCAAACTGTCTATGGATAAGGCGAGGCCTATTAATTTGCTGCCGCTCTGCTTTTGTTTTGAGCGTCCGAAATTTGCTTTTTCGCTGCCGAGCATCTGACCTTCAAAATACATATTTGTCAAATCAAAAATAACAATTTTGCTTCTGCCCGAAAAAATATCTTGAATGTTGGAATATAATTTATTTTCAATAAGTTCCTTATTCTCATACATCTGCTCGGCTGCTTTATACAGCTTATAGCGGCTGATGTTTTCATCGATTTCAAAGAGTTCCGCGGCAGCTGAGTTTTCCGAAAGCCAACGCTCTGTCTCTAACTCGCTTGACGGATGCAGCATCTTGGCTGTCAGCAGTGTTTGTGCTATTTTAATTTGATTTGCCGACATTCCGGTTTCTGATAACAGTTTGTCAATTCCGAGCTTTTCAAAAGACTGCTTTACAAGATGCTCTCCTCCGATTTCCTTACTGTCAATCTGTTCAATGCTCTCTAAATCAACTTCTTGATAGTTACTCTGTATCTCTTTCTCTATCTTGCTTTTTTTGTTGTTAGTTGTAAATAATTTGTTTTTGATAATCTTATCTGCAAATTCCCGAGCAAGCTCCTCAATATCTTTATATCTCTGATTATCAGCAAATAACTCATTAGAATTGCCGGAGATAATCTCTTCGATTCTGTCGGCAAGTGCTTTATGGTTTTCTTTGGAAACACCTGATAATGAGCCGAGACTCATTATTGTTTGGTGTCTTATTTTGTTCCCTGTTTTGTAACTGTGCACCAACCTGTAATAGGTATATTCCTTGTCGGAATTTTTATTCTTCTTATTTATTTTTTTCAAAAACATTCTGCAAATATAATACCATTATAATTACCGTGCAAATCTATGGGGGACTAAAATTCAGCCCCGAAAAACTCATCTCTTTGATTATTAGGCAAATAACTGTATGTTAAAATATGTTAAATATTTGCATATCGCTTATTATCTGCCACTTAGCATTTCCTTATTTTTGAGTCAAATTGTATTATTGAGACTAAATTTTCAAGTTGGGTTAACACCATAAAACCACTATTGGTAAGTTTTTTTAATTGATTCCCAAATATCAAGATGTAGGAAAATACCTTTAGCGAACCATGCTTTGCATTTTTGGTAAATAAAAATCTCGAACTGTTCTCTATCGGCTTACAGTTCGGAAGATGATGCGATGAATAGTTTTATACGTTTCATATTTTTTAAATTTATTGTGTTACAAATTTATGTTTTACCTGCACATTCGTTCGTCCTTTTTTTATTCCAACAGTTTCCGTATTTTTTTTACGTCTTTGTGGGTTATGCCGGCTTCTTCAAGCTCTTGTAAATCGGAATGAAAAACCTCTCCAAAAGTGCTGTACTCTTCGCTTGCCGTATATGGTTTATTTTTCATTTCTTTGTAAATTTTCTCTGCCGCTTCGTCTTTTCCCTGAAACAATAACGCATGAGCAAGGTTGGTTTTTACCCACTCCTGTGTTTTATCGTATTCCAATGCCTTGCGGGCTGATGTTTCTGCTTCTGCAAATTGCTTTTCAAATAAATAATACCACGATAAATTACCGTAAGCAAAACTTATAGTTGTTTTAATTTTTGCGGTTTGTTTTTCTTTTATGAGTTGATTTATCTGTTCTTTTAATTCATTTATTCTGTCTGCATTGGTTTTTGATAATTCTTCAATAATATTTTTGCTTGAATTTGCCCACTTCTTGTATTTCTCTAAGCCGGTTTGTTTATACATGTTTTCATCAACCTGCATTGATAGTTTAAAATATTTTATTGCATTTTCTTTATCTCCTGTTTGCTTATATAAGCGAGCTAATTTATCATACGATACGCCTAATCCGTAATAAATGTTGATGTTTTTGGGATTCGATTCGTAGAGTTCTTTGCCTAATTTAGACCTAAGCGTATAAAATTCAAGTGCTTTGTCAAATTCACCAAGCGACTGATAAATTGAGCCGAGTTTTGAATAAGAAATTGCCAATCCGTTTTTTAAACTTTCATTTTTGGGATTCGATTCGTAGAGTTCTTCAAATAAATGAGACATAAGCGTATAAAATTCAAGTGCTTTGTCAAATTCACCAAGCGACTGATAAATTGAGCCGAGTTTTTCATAAGAAATTGCCAATCCGTTTTTTAAACTTTCATTTTTGGGATTCGATTCGTAGAGTTCTTTGCCTAATTTAGACCTAAGCGTATAAAATTCAAGTGCTTTGTCAAATTCACCAAGCGACTGATAAATTTCGCCGAGTTTTGAATAAGAAATTGCCAAGTTGTTGGTATAAAAAGTATTGCTTTTTTCTGAATTATGTAGTTTTTCGTATATTTCATTATTCTTTTTATATGCAGAAAGGGCTTCATCGAATTTTCCGGTTTCCATGTAAATTACACCAGAATTACCATAAGCATACGCTTTTAGCCAATCTTCAATATCCATTTTCAGTAGTTTGTTGTAAAACAAAATAGCTTTGTCGTATTGTTTGCGTTCGCGTAAAAAATCGGCATAATCGCTTGTGTTTTCAATATTTGTTGTATCCAACAGCCAAAGTTGGTGGTAAACAGTATCGGCTTGTTGGTACTCAAATTGCAGGCTGTAAAGTTCGGCTTTTAGTTTCAGTGTGCGCATCAGGGTATCGCGGCGCAGTAGGTTTTCTTCTTCGCGTAAAGCGAGTTCATTTTTCAGGCTGTCAATGGTTTGTTTGTCTGTAATTACTTTTTGGGCTTCGGCTATCAGGTCTTTTTCGTTGAGTATGTCAATGGCTTTTTGTATTTCGCCTAATTTAAACTGCTCAAAGGCGCGTTTGTAAAGTTCGCCTACATCATCAAAATTGGTGCGGGCAAATTGTTCGGCTAATTCATCGGCGTGTTTTTTAGCGTTTTCAAGTTCTTCTTGTAAGCGGCGTTGCTCGCCTACAAATTTCTCTTCGTTTATTTTACTTTCGCCCAATTGCTTTTTTAGTTTATTTATTTGGCGGTCGTGTCCAGCTGTAAGGGCGGCAATTGAAATGTCGTAGTATTCGGCTTTTAGTTGAGCCACGGTTCCGGCTGCGGCCAAAACTATTTTTAACTTATAGTTGGATAGTTTGGCGGTTCGCAATTCTTTTTCGTTTACAATTTCGTAAGCTTTTTTGTAAATTTTATCGTAAACAATTAAATCACCGGGTTTTTTGGTTTTGAATTTTAAATTAAAATTGCCTTCCCCGTCAGTGTCGGTTGGAGGTGCTCCGTAAAAAATAACTTGTACGCCGGCAACGGCTTTTTTTCCGCTGTTTAGCTTTGTAACCCAACCTTTTTGAGTGGTTTGGGCAAAAGTTACTGCATTGGCTATAAGTAATGCTATTAATAAAGTTTGTTTCATTGTTCCTATTGTTTTATTAGTATAATTTTAGTTTCTGTTTGTGCATCTACGGTTATCGTGTAATCCCATAACTCGTATCCGGTTTTAAAGGCTGTTAGGCGTTGTTCGGCATTTTGTTTGCTGTCGGGTATTGTTATTTCAAATTTTCCGCTCTCGTTTGTGGTAGCATCTATATCGGCAGCAGAGACTTTTACGCCTTGCAAGGGCTGGTTGTTTTCGTCTTTCACCTGCCCGTAAATACGATAAAGGTTTTTATAGGCAACGGATAGCTCTATATTGTCATTGGCTTTTATTGTTGCCTTGGTTTGGGTTAAATGGTATAAGGGGTGCAAGAGTTCAAATTCAAAACCCGCTTTTTTGTATTGTGGCGGAATGTTGTTGAAATAGGCTTCACCCGAAGAATTTACTTCAGATTCAAATTGGCGGTCTGTTGTTTTGGCAATCAGCATTCCGGATTCAATATTGTTTTGGCTCAGGCTTTTTAGCGTTATTTTAAAACTAAACTCCTGCATGTAGTTTTGGTAGGCTAAAAAACTAATCAATACAATAAGCACCGCAGCCACCGCAATAACAGCCGATTGTATTTTGCCCTTGCGTTTTCTGCCTGCCAGTTCTTTTTCAATAACAGCGGTGAGTGCATTTGCCTTGCTGCTTTGTTGGTCAATAATTTGCTGAATTTGCAACAATTGCTCTTTGCTGATTTTGTTTACTAACTGTTCTAATTCAGCCGGATTGTTTTTGTTTATTACAATATTGTTTGCGTTAATGTCTTGCAAAATAATATTGTCGTTTCCGTCTGTTTCTATTTTGTTAATTTTTTTGTAGTCCATATTTTAACTTTATTGATAGGTATTGGTCATTGTGTGTAACGGTTACACTATGACCGGTTAAGTATTTCGAAGCAAAAACAAGCAAAAAATGACTGACTCCAAACCGCTGTTAGGGCAATTAATCTTTTTTCATCAGGTATAATGTTCCTTTTTTCTTTCCAATTGTTTCAACAAGGTTTTCATTTCTTAGATATGTCAAATCCTTTTTTATTGTATTGCGCGAAAATTCAGTTAAATATTTCATTAAATCGCCAATCTTCACCGGTTGGTGTTTTATTATCAAGGTTTTTATCACTTTCTGCCTATCGTTTAGATATGTTTTTGTGTTCTTGTAAATTTCATATTTCTTTTCTAATCGTTGAATTAATATTGATAAACTATCTAAAAAATATAATACCCAATAATCTGTTTTTTCCTTAGCTGTATATCTGTTTTTTTGCCCTTCCGTTAGAGCTTTGTAATATTCTTTTTTGCTGTTCTCAATTACTTTTTCAAAAGAAACATACTGAACAAATAAATATTCCTGCTGTAATAATAAAAGTGTAGTTAATAATCTTGATAATCTGCCGTTTCCGTCTTGAAAAGGGTGAATTGATAAAAATTCGTAAACTAATATTGCAATTGTTATCAATGGGTGATTTTCTGCTTCGGAAAAACTGTCATTTGTCCAAAGCATTAAATCTGACATTTCCTTATCAACCAAAAGAGGCTCTGTTGTTTTAAATATTATTCGTTGTGTTCCGTCCGGATATGTTGCAACAACTTTATTGGTCAATTGTTTATATTTTCCTTTGTGTCTTTCATCTTTATGGCTGTATTTCAGCAAAATACTATGCAATTGCTTTATGAAATTTTCAGTCAGCTCAATATTTTCATAATTATCAATTATGGTGTCTAAGGTTTCCCAATAGCCTGCAACTTCTTGTTCGTCTCTTGTTTTTAATTTGTCAATATTGATATTGCTGATAATTTTTGCAATTTCTTTGTCTGTTAATTTAACCCCTTCAATTCTTGTTGAAGAACCGATACTTTCAATTGTTGCAATTTTTCTAAGCTCCTGCAAATAGCGGTTTTCTTTTGTTTCTAAGATATTCCATTTTCCTTTGAAAGTGTCTATATAACTTATTTTCTTTAATATTTGCTGACTTGTTTTAAGGCTGAAATTTAATTTTTTATTTATTGAATTATCCATATTGTATCTGTATTATATCCAAATATAATTCCTGTAAATATATGAAATATCCAAAACATATCCAAATATATCCAAAAACACTCTTTTTAGATAGACTTTAAACGGTTAATAATTTTACTTTTACAAAGAGTGTATTTTTTGAATAGCAAGGTATTGTATCATTATATCATTAAATAATTAAACCATTTAAAGTATAGCATTTTAAAATTTGGTGTAACGGACAAAAAGGAGTCTGTTTTTTTTATTACTTTTACCCACTCAAAAGAACATAGAGTCTAATTATTGTTGTTGTTCAGCAATTCTATGCTTGAGGTATTTTTGAATTTCGTTCTGATAGGCACCGGCTATTTTTCTTAATATTTTGTTTTCGGTGCTGAATTTATTCGATTCTATGGTGGATAGAGGTAAAACCCCGATAGAGGTTCCGCTGATAAATGCCGATTGAAACGATTGAATATCCGATAATAAAATGTCTTTTTGAACAATAGGTATGTTGTTTCGACTGCAAATGTCAAAAATATAATTACGAGTTATCCCCGGAAGTATGTTTTTTGTAGGAGAAGTATAAACGATATTATCTTTAATTCCGAAAAAGTTTGATTTACTTCCTTCGGTAATAATATTGTTCGGGGAAACCAGCAGAGCCTCAAAAACTTTTTTTTCAGAAACAAAATCTCTCACTTTGCGTCTTAATTCAGAATTAATTTTTTTAATATTAGGATTTTCCCTTTTAGCTCTGTAAAAAGCTGTTTTCACTCCTTTTTTATAACTTTCCCGGGGAGGTGTAATATCTTTTAAAAAGAATGAGAAAAATTTAACACTTTCACCAAAGTAGCTGAAAAGAAATTTTAATCTGCCATTATTAACTCCATTTCGAGCAATAAGTTTCTCCACCAATTCTGCTGTTTTTTTATCTGAAAACGGAATTTCCTTTTGAAATAAATATGCAGAACGTTTCAGACGGCTGAGGTGAGCATCCATGAACAAAGGTTTGCCTTCTAAAATTTTAACAACTTCATATAATGAGTTTCCTTTGTCAAAATCGTCAATAGCAAATAATTCAGTGGACAGAATTTGTTCGCCTGAAGTAAAATAATCTTTTGTACAAGCCATAACTAACTAATATTTACGATGCTCAATATAATGCTTCCATTTTGCAATTAAATTCTGAATATCTTCAGGCAATTCAGATGTAAAGCTCATTCGCTCTCCTGTTTTAGGATGCTCGAAACTTAATGTCCTTGCGTGGAGTGCTTGCCTCGGAAGTATTTTGAAAGCATTGTCAACGAACTGTTTATATTTAGAAAATCTGGTACCCCTAAGTACTTTATCACCACCGTAGTCGGCATCATTAAACAGAGGATGCCCGATATGTTTCATATGGGCTCTGATTTGGTGCGTTCTGCCTGTTTCCAATTTACATTCTATGATCGAGACATAGCCCAAATCTTCAAGCACTTTGTAATGAGTTACTGCGTGTTTTCCGTGTTCAGCCTCGGGGAATACATGCATAATTTTTCGATTTTTGGGGTGTCTGCCCAAATGCCCGGTAATGGTTCCTTCTTCTTCTTTTGGCAATCCCCAGACGATAGCGATGTATAATCTGCCGGTCGTTCTGTCGGCAAACTGTTTTGATAAATGCGATAATGCATGCTCTGTTTTGGCTACTACCAACAGTCCGGAGGTGTCTTTGTCCAGTCGATGTACCAGTCCCGGACGCTCATCGTCGTCGGCCTGAAAAACATCGTTCTCTTTGAGGTGAAATTTAAGCGCATTGACCAGTGTTCCGTTGTCGTGGCTGTATCCCGGATGAACGACCATGCCCGGGGTTTTGTTTATGACAATAACGGTTTCATCTTCATATACAATGTTCAGCGGAATATCCTCGGCAATGAGTTCAGTATCTTTGGGTTCATGGCTGCGCATTACTGAAATATCATCTCCCGGCCTTACTTTATAATTTGACTTGATTTCTTCACTGTTTACTGTAACAAATCCTTCATCTACTGCTTCCTGAATTTTTGTTCTGGAAACATTTTGAATCCTGTCACGCAAAAATTTATCTATTCGAATGGCTTTTTGTCCGGGATCTGCCGTAAAATGATAATGCTCAAATTTTTCTTCTTTCATGTATTCGTCTGTATAATTGACTTTAGACTACCTGCTTACTGTATAAGCAATAAAGCCCAATAATCAATAGGATTAATGAGCTTTATCAGTGGTCGTTTTATTCAAATTTCATCTTTTGAAAACAAAATTCGTCAATGATTCGGCATGTTTCATAAGTGTAAAGTTTAAGACATTTCCAAATTTCAAAAACCGGAGTTTACCTATTGTAAATGAGGATTTTAAAACTTTTAAAATAATGCAGAAATTTGCATTTATGAATCATGCCGATGAATTACTGTTATTTGTCAAGTAAAACCTTTCTTGAAAGTTTCATTTTTCCGGAACGCTTATCAATTTGAAGCAATTTTACTTCAATTTCGTCGCCTTCTTTCAGAACGTCTTCAACTTTTTCGATTCTTTCATTGGCAATTTCAGAAATGTGTAATAAGCCTTCTTTACCGGGCAAAATTTCACAAAAAGCTCCAAAATTAACCACTGATTTAATCGTGGCTTTATATACTTTATTGACTTCGGGTTCTTCAACCAATCCTTTTACCGTATTCAGAGCTTCTTCAATTGACTGCTGGTTAGGACCTGTAATTACAACTTTTCCTACACCGTCTTCTTCGTCAATTGAAATTGTAGTTTCTGTCTCTTTTTGGATTTTTTGAATGGTTTTTCCGCCGGGACCGATAATTGTTCCTATTTTGTCGGTATTGACTGTCAATGAGACCATTCCGGGAACGTGATCTTTATAATCTTCCCGGGGCTCCGACATGGTTTCCATCATTTTGCCCAGAATGTGAAGTCTGCCTTCTTTTGATTGCTCCAGTGCTTTGTTTAAAATTTCATACGATAAGCCGTCCACTTTTATATCCATTTGGCAAGCCGTAATACCGTCTTTTGTTCCGGTTACTTTAAAGTCCATATCTCCCAAGAAATCTTCATCTCCCAGAATATCAGAAAGAACTGTAAATCTGTCGCCTTCGGTAATCAAGCCCATGGCAATTCCTGAAACCGGTTTGTTTATTTTTATACCGGCATCCATAAGTGCAAGAGTTCCGCCGCATACAGAGGCCATTGAAGAGGAGCCGTTAGATTCTAATATGTCAGAAACAATGCGAATGGTGTATGGATTGTCTTCGGGCAGCATTTTTTTCAATGCACGGTGTGCTAAGTGGCCGTGGCCAATTTCTCTTCGGCTTGTAAATCGTTTTGGTCGGGCATCTCCTGTTGAAAACGGCGGGAAATTGTAGTGCAAAATAAATTTATCACTTCCCTGTACCATAACATTGTCTATCGTCTGCTCATCCAAAGGAGAGCCGAGAGTAACAGATGCCAACGCTTGAGTTTCGCCTCTGGTGAAAACTGCCGACCCGTGGGTACCGGGCAAATAATCAATTTCTGACCAAATATCCCTAATTTCTTCCGGGGCTCTTCCGTCAAGTCTCAATTTATCATCAAGCAATACCTTACGAACAATTCCTTTCTCAATTTCCTTAAAATAGATATGAGTCAGTCGTTCTTTTTCTTTGGCATCTTCATCATCTACAAATTGGGCTAAGAAATTATCTTTCAATTCTCCGAAAGCTTCTGCCCGCTCTTGTTTTGCAGTCCCTTTTTTAACGATATCATATACTTTATCGGCCACTGCTTCTTTGAGGTCAGCTTTTAACTCCTCACTGTGTGTCTCGTGCGAGTATTCTCTTTTTTCAGTCTTTCCGGCTTCCTGTTCAAGTTCTTTTTGAATTTTACAGTGCTTTATAACTTCTTTGTGTCCAAACTGCATGGCTTGAATCAGTTCATCTTCTGAAATTTCATTGGCTTCACCTTCAACCATTGATATATCTTCTTCGGTACCTCCAAGCATGATATCAATATCAGCTTCTTTTAACTGAGAGAGTGTGGGGTTGATTAAAAATTCCCCGTTTATGCGAGCTACTCTTACTTCTGATATTGGTCCTGCGAAAGGAATATCACTTACCATAAGAGCAGAAGAAGCAGCTAATGCAGCCAATGCATCCGGCATCACTTCGCCTTCTCTGTCGGCTGAAATGAGCTCAATGCTTACTATCGTTGATGCATGATAGTCTGAAGGGAACAGAGGTCTTAATACTCTGTCAATTAGTCGAGAAACGATAACTTCCGCATCGCTTGATTTGGCTTCTCTCTTTTTAAAACCACCGGGATATCTTCCTGCGGCGGCAAAATTTTCTCTGTAATCTACTGACATTGGTAAAAAATCAACATCAGTTGAACCGGTCTGTGCAGAAACCACTGTAGCTAACAGCATGGTATCTCCTTGTTTTACAACTACGGAACCATCAGCTTGCTTAGCCAGTTTTCCGGTTTCTATGGTAACTTCTCGTCCGTTACCTAAATCAATTGTCTTTTTAATAATATTCATTATGTGTTATTTACGTGTTCAAATGAAGAGAGCAAATGTACGATAAAAATCGTAGATTACTAATAAATAATTGGATCGTCGTTTAAAAGAGAAAGTGGCCGGTTATGCTTGATAATGTTTGGCATGTTTCATAAGTGTAAAGTTTAAGGCATTTTGAAATTTTAAAACCGGAGTTTATCTGTTGTAAATGAGGATTTTAAAACTTTAAAATAACCCGGAAATTTGCATTTATGAAATATGCCTTATGTTCAATCTCTTTTTATAGGCAGATTAGTTTACTGTCTTGCAAAAACAAAAAAAAGGCAAAAGTGCCTTTTTTATTTTCTAAGATTAAGCGTTTTAATTATTGCTCTGTATCTTTCAATATCAGTGTCTTTAAGATACTGAAGTAATCGTCTTCTTTTACTTACCAGTTTAAGCAGTGAAGATCGAGTTCCATGATCTTTTTTGTATGTTTTGAGGTGCTCAGTCAAATGGCTTATTCTATGAGTATACAAAGCAATTTGGCTTTCGGATCTTCCGGTATCTTCACTATTTTTGCCGTGCTCACTAAAAATTTCTCTTTTCTTTTCTGCAGTCAAATACATTCGCTGTAATTTTATGTTTTCTATTAAAATATTTTAAGGACGCAAATATATACAATATTTTTATTTAGCAAAAATATTATTATTTATTATTCCGTAATAATTAATAATTACTCTTCCTCTTCAAGAGCCTTCGCAATTTCATCAGTCATTTTCATGTCATGAAAGACATTTTGAACGTCATCATCCTCTTCCAAAAACTCAATAAGTTTCATCGCTTTGAGGGCCGTTTCAACGGAGACTCCTCTCTCATTTTTCGGAATTCTTTGCAGCTCGGCATTTTCAACCTCTATTTTTAATTCTTCTAATTTATTTTGCATACTTCCGAAATCTGCCATCTCAACCGTTAAGTAGTATTTATCCTCTTCTTTTTCAGTTTCCTCCAGACCCGCATCAATTAATTCCAGCTCCGGATCTTCCATGTTTGAAATTTCAGAGGCATTAACGGTAAATATGCCTTTGCGGTCAAATAAATAACTTAACGAACCATTTTTGCCCAAATTTCCGTTGTATTTACTAAAAGCATGTCTTACGGAAGATACCGTTCTCTGAGAATTATCAGACAAACACTCTACGTACACAGCAATCCCTTCCGGACCGGTACCCTCGTATATATGGGCTTCAAGATTTTCTCCGGCATCTTTGGCTTTCTTAATGGCTCGTTCAACATTATCGTTGGGCATATTAGCACCTTTAGCATTATTTAAAGCTAAACGTAAGGCCGGGTTATAATCCGGATCTGTGCTTCCGCCGTCTTTTATGGCAATGGTGATTTCTTTAACGATACGTGAAAATATTTTTCCTTTTTTCGCATCTGCTTTTCCTTTTTTGTGCTTTATATTAGCCCATTTACTATGTCCGGACATGGTGTGTTAATTTTTATTAGTTTGTCTTGAATGACAAATGTATAAAAAAAATATTTTATATTTGATTTTAGTTTTAATTTTGTAGTTAACTTTGTATAATAATAAAATTTTATTTGTGTAAAATCTTAAAACTAATTTAAAAAATGAAAAAAATACTAACCAGTATTGCAGTAGTTCTTTTTGTGGCTCAGATGGTGTCTGCACAGTCGTTCTCATTCGGAGCAAAAGTGGTTCCGATATTTGGCTGGAGCAATGTAACAGATACAGATACATTTAATTTTACAAACGACGGTATAAAATCGGGTATTGGAATAGGGCCGGCACTAAAAATAAATATGGGCGATAATTTCAATACCGAAGTGGGCGTTCTTTTTACTTGGCAAGGAAGTAAATTTTCTCAGACTAAGGATACGCTTTTTAGTTATGGGTATGATATAAAAAGACAGTATATGCAAATTCCGGTCAGCTTTAACGCAAGCTTTGATGTTGCTTCAAGTACACGGGTTGTTATGAGTTTTGGAGGAACACCGGCGATTCAATTGTCTTCTGTTGCGGATATCTCCGATAATAATGACGACACTTCTCTTCAAACAGATTTTGACATTCCCGGTACTTTTTTTAACCTGTACTTAATGGCCGGCTTAGGTGCTTCCATTGAGCTTACTGATGGGGTAAAGTTTGTTCCCGTTGTAAAATACAATCATGGAGTTATTGACTCATGGTACGACGGTGATGATAATGCCTATGTTAAATATCTGACTGAAAAAAATCACTTTATTTCTTTGGATTTAGGTCTTTTCATAGACTTTTAAACTATTACCTAAAATGAGTGATTATGAACTTCGATAAGCACCAACCTTTTATTCACTAATTTTGAAATAATTTAATAAGGTGTTTATGAGGGCTTCGCCGTTGAGCCAAAAGACATTACAAAAAAACATCATGCACCTATTTGGTGCACTCAATTTTTTTGTAAAGCTTTTGTTCTCAAAATATTGGCACTTCTCTTTATTCATAATCGCTCAATTTAGGTATTATTGACAATTCCAATGTAAAAAATGCCGAAATTTATGTTTCGGCATTTTTTATGCCATGATTTAAAATAAACAGGTTGTGCTGAAAAGTTCTTAAAGCCTGTATTTCAACATATTAAGGAATAGTTTCAGAGGACGATTGATCTGACAAAAAAACTATGTAGATTTGCAAAAAAAAATACCATGAACATTTACGGAAAAACACTTGAAGAACTGCAATCTTTTGTTTTAGAACAGGGATACCCTAAATATACTGCTGAGCAATTAGCCAATTGGATGTATAAGAAGCATGTTACATCGTTTGAGCATATGACCAGTCTTTCAAAAAAAGTTAGACAGGAACTTTCAGAGAATCATGCCGTGGGCCGACAAGAGCCGTTTAAGAGAACTGTTTCACAGGACGGTACCATCAAATATCTATTCCACTACGAAGACAAAGGGTATATTGAAGCGGTATATATCCCGGAAGAAACTCGAAATACATTATGTATCTCCTCTCAAGCCGGCTGCAAGTACAACTGTGAGTTTTGCATGACCGGAAAACAGGGGTTTCAGGCTAACCTGTCTGCCGGTGAAATTCTTAATCAATTGACAAGTCTTCCGGAAAGGGATAACATATCAAATATTGTTTTCATGGGAATGGGCGAGCCGCTTGATAACCCCGACAATGTTTTTAATTCTCTCAAGCTGCTTACTTCTGAGTATGGCTTGAATATGAGTACCAAAAGAATTACTGTTTCTACAATAGGAGTACTAAGCGGGTTGAAACGATTCTTGGACGAAAGTGAGTGCCATCTGGCACTAAGTATGCATTCTCCTTTTGATGATATACGAGAGGAGATAATGCCGGCACAAAAAACAAACCCGCTACAGGATGTTCTTAAAATTATTCGCTCACATGATTTTGTTTATAAAAGACATTTTTCAGTGGAATATATTATGTTCAAGGGAATAAACGACCGAAATGAAGATGTAAACAGAATAACTAAAATACTCCACGGTTTAAAATGCAAAGTCAATCTCATTCGATTTCATGAAATCCCCAATTCTCGATTGAAAGGAACCCCGGATAATGAAATGGAAGAGTTCAAGAATAAATTACGAAAAAAAGGAATTGCTGCTACAGTAAGAAAATCCAGAGGGCAGGATATAGAAGCTGCTTGCGGTATGCTTTCTACCAAAGAATTAAATAAATAGTACAGCGAAGTTTTTTTTAATACAGTTTAGACCTATAAATAATCTGAGGAGTATGATCGGATGGTTTATCTGTGGACAAATATTTTATTTTTTTGCCGGAGTATTGCACTTGCAAATTTATTGTTGTAATTTTACGTATTGATACAGTCTGAATTTGATTCTGTGTTAGTAGAATTTTAATTTTAAAACAACGCAAATCTCTTTCTATAAAAAACGCTGTTAACTTTTATTCCTTAACCCTGAAAACTCGTTCTAATTATGTCGAAGAAAAAAATATTGTTTTATTCCGGTTCTCTTGTTGTGTTGCTTATTGTAGTTTTTGCAATTGTGCATTTAATGAAAGGCAAAGAAACCAATGCGGATAATCCGGAATTTGCAGAGTATATTACAGCCTATTCCTACGGTGTAATATCTAAAGCCGATCCAATTCAAATTCATTTAACCGGTGATGTGGTTGCAGCCATGAATGAGAAGAAAAAGCAGCCGGAATCTTTATTTGAATTTTCTCCGAGTATAGACGGCAAATATGAAATGAAAGGGAATGTCGTAGAATTTACTCCCGAGAAAAGCTTACCCTCCGGCAAGTCGTTTTATACTCAATTTAAGTTGGGGAAATTAATTGATATTAAAAAGAGCTTGAAAAGTTTTAATTTTAAATTTGAAACCATAGAGCAGGAACTCGATTTTGAAGTTACAGAGCAGGTAACAACAGATCTTAAGGAGTTGAAATATCAACAATTGAAAGGCGTAGTGAGTACTGCCGACATTGAGAATGCTGAGAGTATTTCAAGTATTTTGGTCGCAAAGTATAAACGAGATGAGCTCAATGTTAAGTGGGAATCCGGCATTGACGGGTTAACACACTTTTTTACCATTGACAGCATCAAGCGAACTAAGGATGATCACGAGATTAAACTCAAGGTTGACGGTGGCAAAATAGGAGCAGCTCAAGATATTTCAAAAAAAATAAACATTCCCGGGTTTCAAAACTTTGAACTTATCAACTCAAAGGTTTACAACGAGCCGGAGCAATTCTTGGAATTACAATTTTCGGATCCCATACAACCCAACCAAAACTTGGACGGGCTCATTCGGATAAAGGGTATCAATAACCCGAGATTCGTAATTAATGCCAATACTATTTCTGTTTATACTTCCTCTCATATTGAAGATACCAGAAATATAACCGTTTCCGGGAGCATTAAAAATGTTTTAGGTTACAAAATAGGAAAAGATCTGAATTTTGCTGCGGCATTTACTGAATTAAAACCCGAGATTAATTTTTTGGGAGAGGGAAATATTTTGCCGTCTTCAAAAAAGGGGATGCTGTTGGCTTTTGAAGCAGTGAATTTAAAAGCTGTTGATGTGGCAGTTATTAAGATACATGAAAATAATATTCTTCAATTTTTACAAAGCAATGATTATGACGGCTCATACCGGTTGAGATATGTTGGAAAGCCCATAGCAATGGAAACTATTCAGCTGGATCAATTCGGAATAAAAGACCTTGGTGTAAAAAATACTTTTCATCTGGATTTGAATAAAATAACAGAAACAGAACCCGGAGCAATCTACCGCATTGTGTTAAAAGTAAAAAAGGAATATTCTTTGTATTCATGCGCCCTTAGCGACCAAGAAGAGGAAGAAGAAGATGAGTTTACATATCCCAAAGAAATTAACTGGGACGAATATGAAAATGAATTCGGCTATCGCTATTATTATTGGAGAGACAGAGATGATGCCTGCAAAGAAGCCTATTACTATGAACTTAAAAAAGGTAAAAATATTCTTACATCAAATTTGGGTTTAATAGCTAAAAAAGGTAAAGATAATTCGCTTAATGTTTTTGTTACTGATATACATGAAGCCGGGCCAAAAGAAGGCGTAAGTGTTGAAATATATGATTATCAAAAGCAATTAATTGCCAATGCAAAGACTGATAAAGACGGAAAAGTAACCATAAACGATGTTAAAGATGCACAATTTGCCGTAGCAAAATTGGGAACACAAAAAGGTTATATTAAACTGGCCGATAATGAAGCACTTAATCTTAGTAAATTTGAAGTTGCAGGAAAGCTGGTAAATAAAGGTCTTAAAGGATACATCTATGAGGAACGAGGGGTAAGGCGTCCGGGTGATTCAATATATCTTACGTTTGTTTTAAATCAAGAAAATGCAAAATTACCCGCCAACCACCCCATGAAGCTGGAACTTAAAAATTCCAGAGGGAACATTCTGAAAACAGAAAGACGGGAGCTTAACAGCACCGGATTTTACACATTCAGAACACGAACCGAACCTGATGCTCCTACCGGGAATTATGTATTTACAGTAGAATTGGGTGCTTTGAAGTTTTCGAAAATTGTTAAAGTAGAAACCATTAAACCCAACAGATTGTCCATTAAACTGGATTTTGAGAACAAGTACATTACCGAAGGTGACGGTATTGATGCCCGGATCACGGCAAAGTGGCTACACGGAGCAACGGCCAAAAATATGAGGGTGAAAACCGACATGACTTTGATGCCTCAGAAGACTGAGTTTACGAAGTTCTCTACCTTTGTTTTTGACGACCCGGTTAAATCGTTCAATTCAAAAACTGAACGTATATATGAAGGAACGACAAATGACGAGGGTGTTGCGGATATTAAAGCCCGGGTATATGCCAAGGAGAAAGCTCCGGGTATGCTCACGGCATCTTTCACGACCAAGGTGTTTGAGAAAAGTGGTAATTTTAGTATTAATAAAAGTGTAAAGGCTTATTCTCCCTATAACGGGTATCTTGGGATGACTACTCCCGAAACAGACGATTATAAATATTATTACGATAGTGGAGAACCCGTTAAATGTGAGTTTGTTACCGTTACGCCTGACGGAAAATTAGATAAAAGCAACAGAAAAATTGAATTCCAATTTTATAAACTCAATTGGAGATGGTGGTGGAATTCTTCTCGCAACAGAATATCCTCTTATAGTTTCAGGAATTCGGCCAAGCTGATAAAACGTGAAACCAAAATTTCCTCGAACGGGAAAATAACGTGGAATGTAGAAACAGAAGATGACCACTGGGGGCGCTATCTAGTATGGGCCAAAGACACAAAAACCGGACACAGCACCGGTAAGATTATATACTTTAGTTGGCCCTACAGAAGTGACGGTAATCAAAACAAGGAGGGGGCATCCATGCTGGTATTTAACACCGACAAAGAAAAGTATGCGGTGGGTGATAAAGTTAAGGTTACATTTCCGTCAAATAATAAAGGTAATGCCTTAGTAAGTATTGAAAACGGAACCAAAAGCATTAAGTCCTTTTGGACAAAAACAGAAAAAGGAACGACCGAGTTTTCGTTTAAAGTTACTGAAGATATGCACCCCAATGCCTACATTCATATCACGTTGTTGCAGGAATATATGCAAACAGCCAATGATTTGCCTATACGCATGTACGGAGTTATGCCCTTGAATGTTGAAGATAAGAACACCATCTTGAATCCTGTAATTGAAA
>JAYEIA010000013.1:0-18188 GCA_034659855.1 Bacteroidota bacterium | reverse complement strand
TAATGCAAGTATAACAATAGTTTCATGCTTATTTTATATTTGAATGTTTTTGTCATTAAATAGTCATTGATTGTCATTTTCAAAAACTTATAAAAAATGACCATCACCGGCAGCAAAGCAAATGACAATAAATGACGATTATTCAAATTCAAAGACAACACTATAAGTCTGTGTCTCTGTCAATTATACTATTCCGTCCAGGCACTAAATACTAAAATCGGTGGTTAATCCTTCACTTTATCCGCCAACAACCCGTGTAATAAATCAGCATAGGAGGTCTCATCATTAATAACTGCCAAAGCTTTCGTTACGGTATATGAATTTTCATTGATTAATCGATAATAAGAATCATAGCCCCAAACGTTATCAGCGATAAGAGCCTTTATGTGTAGGCTGTCATTAGCATTCAAATTTTGAGTGCGGTTGAGCTGACTTGAAATTGAATCGGGCAATTTCTCTTTGAGTTCTTTAAAAAATGAGGCGGCAATTGTATAGTTTTCAGAGAAATCATACAAATCACCGTACAAACCGGCTATAATATTCCTCCTTTTATCAGAGTGAAGGTAAACCCGGTCGTACAAAATGCCGGATTGTAAAACTGATCGGTATATTTCAGAGTACTTCTGATCATCCTCAGACGCACAGATATCCGGATAAATACCGCCTCCCCCGTACACTTCACGATTGTTTGATGTATAATAAACGGCTCCCGAATCCGGTTTTTCATCACAATCCTTACGTTGGGATAATTCTTCTGAATACTTATCGCGGTCTTCATCATATGCTTTCTGAATACACCGCCCGGAGGCTGTATAATACTTTGCAATGGTCAACCGCATCAAAGAGCCGTCATTTAATATAAACGGTCTCTGAACCAAGCCTTTACCAAACGTCCGGCGTCCTAATATTATCCCTCTGTCCAAATCCTGAACAGCTCCGGCCAAAATCTCAGAAGCCGAAGCAGAATAACTGTTTGTCAACACAACCAATCTCCCCGATGTAAATATACCGGAATAGCCGGATTCGTAGCTACTCTGTCGAGAATTATCACCTTTGGTATATACCAGCAGTTTGCGTCGATTAAAAAATTGGTCTGTAATTTTCACACAAGCTCCCAAATACCCCCCCGTATTTCCTCTTAAATCCAAAATCAAATGCTCTGCTCCCCGCTTAATTAATACATTCAAAGAATCAACAAACTCAGTGTCAGAATTTTGAGAAAATTTATCCAACTTAATAAATCCCACATTTTCATCAATCAGGTACGACGCCGAAATACTTGCCGTATGAATACGGGCTCTTACAACGGTCATCTTTAAAAGCTTGTTAAACCCTCGTCTTTTAATTTTCAGTTCGACTGTTGAACCTGATTCTCCGAGCAAATAATCTCTAATTTGCTCGTCAGTAATTCGAACTCCCGCAACATTCTCATTATTAATCCGCACAATCCGGTCGCCACGTCTTAAGCCGGCGTTTTCAGAAGGTCCGTTGGCCACCAAAGAAATGACATATATGGTATCCTCAGGAATACTGTAAGTTAAACCGACCCCGTCAAAACTCCCGTTTAATCGACGCATCAATTCTTCAGCCTCTTCTTTTGTAAAATACTCCGAATGGGGATCTAAAGATTTCATCATATGGAGTATTGCCTCATCAGCAAGTTCTCGGTCATCAATATCTTTTACATAATAGTTGTTAATGTTATCTAAAACCTGCATTAATTTTTCCGAGGGCATTGAATACTCTTGAGATTTGGCTCCAACAGTAAATAACATAATAATTGTTCCTAATAAGAATCTTAATATTTTCATAACATACCTCCTAAGGTCGTTGACCGGTATTTTAAAATCTTCTCCGTAGCTGTCGAATACGGCTTGGTATTCGGTGCTTTTTTGTTGTATTTTTTGAGCGAAGCGAAAAAATACAGCAAAAAAGTGCTGACACCAAACCGCTGTTAGTACCTGTTGTTTATTCTTTATCATTTGCTGTTTTTTTGTATTGTAAAGTAAAAAGTTGAGCCTTTATCAATCTCGCTTTCCACCCAAATTTTTCCACTGTGTTTCTCTACAAATTCTTTACATACGGCTAATCCTAAACCGGTTCCTTGTTCATTTTCTGTTCCTTGCGTTGATGCTTTTTCGCTTATATTAAATATTTTTTGCAGTTCTTTTTTATTAATTCCTACCCCGTTGTCTATTACTGAAATAATTATATCCTTTTCGTCTTGTTCGGCACTTATTTTAATTTCACCATTTTTATTGGTGAATTTTATGGCATTTGAAATTAAATTTCTTAATACAGTAGTAATCATATTTTTATCGGCAAAAATCATTTCATTTTCAGAAACAGTATCTAAAATCTTAATATTTTTTTTGTTAGCAACTTCTTGTAAATCAAATATGGTTTCAAATACCTGAATTTTTAAGTGCAATTTCTCCGGCAAATAATTAATCTTTCCCGACTGAGAGAGAGACCATGTTAGTAAATTCTCCAATAATTTAAAAGCACGATTAGCACTACTATCTACCGATTTGATTAATTCTTCTCGACTATCGTCATCGTAATCTCTATGCGTTTGTAAGAGAATTTTTGAAAACCCTAAAATAGCATTAAAAGGACTTCTTAAGTCGTGTGCAATTATTGAGAAAAATTTGTCTTTCGTAGCATTGCTTTCTCTTAATTTGGCTTCACTTTTTTGTATTTGTTTATGTTGTTCTTTTATTTCAATATTTCGTTGATCTATTTCTATGCTTTTTGCAAAAAGTTTTTGATTAAGTATTTCTTGTTCTTTTTCTCTTTGCAGTATTCTATTAAATTGGAATATAATTTTCTTTTTTATTATAAAAAATGAAAATACCGATAAAACAATTATCAGCACTAATAAACATATTGTAACTATCAACATTTTATATGCTGTATTTTCATATTTTTTTGTTGTTTTTTTTGTTCTTTTTTCCAACATAACAATAAAATCATCAATAGGTTTCATTATCTTGGCTTTATTGTTATGATATTGTTCATCAAACATTATACGGCGTGCCAATAAAGTATCAGGGGCTTTTTGTATGGTAAACTTTCCTGTTCCGTCATCAAATTTCCCTTTAAGGGCATTAAATGCGATTATTTCTGTTCTGACTAATTCGTTTGAGTTATATTCTGCTTCTTTGAGTTTCTCAAATTCTTCTTTTGTAAAACCGAGTTTTTTCATAGAGTCTCGCAAGGCAATTTTTCTGCCGTTAGGTCCGGCTTTTATTCCGTTACGAATATCAATAACTTCCCAATATCTTTTTTCCCAAACAGTATCACCGGTTGTAACATAAGTGCGACAGTATCGAGTTAAATCATTTGATGTTTTTCTCAATTCATTTGCTATAATATATGAGTTGTGTTGTATTTGATTACTTTCTTGAAGCTGAAATTCATTTTTAATTACAAGAAAAACAAAACCTGCAAGAATAATCAAAATTATAATTATGAAAGAATAGAGAACGGAAAATTGTATATTCAGTTTCATTTGCTACAATGTTATAATATTATTATTTTTAAATTCTGCGCCAAATTTTTTATCTGAACCTTGTATATGCTCTGTAAGCCAGCTTCATAAAAAATTCATTATATCATAAGTTATTGTAACATTTCCTTTTTTAAATTCATCATAGAAAGTTGTAACTTGTTTAACAAAGCTCAGATGTTGTTCTATATGTAATTGAGTTTCTGAATAATTATATTTTTCAAAATATTTTTCTTCCGTTTTGAAATGATAATCTGTATATTCTATCATCTTTTTTACTATCCCTTCTGCAAGTTTATCCGTTTTGCCTTCTGTAAATGATATATGTAAATCATTTATCATTTCTACAAGTTTTTTATGTTGGTTGTCTATTTCATCATAACCGACAGAGTATTTATCTGCCCATATTATTAATTTTTTTGTCATAATTGTTGATTTTTAGTTGGTGCTAACGAGCAACTTAACTTGTAAAAAATATTTAAAACTATGAGTTCAGTTTAAAAAGTCATAAAGTTGATAGTTTATAAAGTTAAAGTGCTAAAAGTAAGAGTTTTAAGTTAATTGTAAAATAATCTATAAAGCTCTGATAATTAAGCATATAACTTGTTTCACTAAAATAAAACATACTTTTTAGACCGGACTCAACTATATAACGGAGACAAAAAATAAGTCCGTTTTGTTGCAAATCCTAACTCCCCTGTTTTTTTTGCCACTCAAGAATTCCATGCTTTTCAGGTTTTTTAATATAACCCGTCTTTTCAGCAGTTTGTAATAAGTCTTCAAAATTAGTTAAAGTTGTCAGCTGACATTCTGCCGTCTCAAAATTTATTTTTGAAACCGGAAGGTCATAACTAAAGAGTGCCATCATTTCCTTAACTCCCATACCCTCTTCACGCAGAGCTTTAACGGCTTCGAGACTGCTGCCCCCGGTAGAAACCAAATCTTCAATGACTAAACAGACATCTCCGGCTTTATATTCTCCTTCAATTCGATTAGCTAAACCATGGGCTTTTGCGTTCGAACGCACGTATATAAACGACTTTTCCAATTCTTGGGCAACAAGCACTCCCCACGCAATGGCTCCGGTTGCTACTCCGGCGATGACATCAACAGCAGGGAAATTCTTACGGATATAGTTTGCAAATGTTTTTGTTATTTGTGAACGAACTTTAGGGTATGACAACAATTTTCTGTTATCACAATATATTGGAGATTTAATGCCTGAAGCCCATGTAAACCCTTTATCAGGGCTTAATTTTACCGCTTTTTTTGCTAACAGTATTTGGGACAACTCCCCTGAAGATAAGTGCTCTGTTTTCATATTTAAGAATTTAATACAATGTCATGTCAAGCATGAACTTTCGCCCCAAATTTCGTTCTTTTTATTTTTTAAAAGTTCACAAAAAGAAAAAATAACTTCAACTTAACCAAAATTTCATACTTGATATGACACTATATGATTGGTTTTGTTTTAACATAAATTGAGCGATTATGTACAAAGAGAAGCAGATAATCGCTTAATTTAGGTTTAAATATTTCTATTACAATTGACAGCGTTCTCAAAGATATTATATTGATAAATCTATACAAAATTATTTTACGAACGAGATCATTCCCTCTCAAAAGAATTTCAATCCCTTAAATCCGCAAATCAAACATTAAATGCCTGAATAACAGTCGGGTGAAAACACCCGACCGGTGCAGTCTGCACGTTGCAGGTGTTTTCACCTGCAAACGATTACTAAAAGACTTGCGCATTTAAGGCAATCAACAAAAAAGTACTGAAAAAGTAAATTTTATCAAAAAATACGATTAATTCTATTATTTTTTTTGCACTATTGTAAAAGATTTATACTTTTGCCCGACAAAATGAGACGGAATAATTTATAATTAAAAGATTAAAGTAATGAGAAAAGGAATACACCCGGAAAATTATCGAGATGTTGTCTTTAAAGATATGTCTAACGGAGAAACTACTATTACAAAATCAACAGCGAATACAAACGATACAATTGACTTGGACGGAAAAGAATATCCTTTGATAAAATTAGAGATTTCCAGTTCATCGCATCCATATTTCACAGGTAAAATGAAATTTGTAGATTCAGCCGGACGTGTTGATAAATTTAATAAGCGTTACCAGAAATTTTCAAAAAAGTAATCTTAAATTCATTCTTTTTTGAACATTCAAAAAATATTGAGCTCTGTTTGTATACAGAGCTTTTTTTAATTTAATCCCCATCGCCATGAACCTTATTTTTTTTGACGACTCCAAAACAAAACAACTCTATCCGCTGACATATACCAGGCCGGCAGCAGATTTAAGATGCGGAATTTTGACCGTGAGTAAAAAATGGGAAAGCCGATTACAAACCAAGCAATCGTCTTATTATACCTCAAAGACCCTAAGCAAAAAGTTTGAAGCTCATACAGAAGAGCAAAACATCCTTATCAACGGCAGGCTTTTACCGAATAAACAAATCACCGAAGAAATTAAACAACTGAAGCCGGGAGAATTTCTCTGTAAAGGGGAAACCGTTCTATCGGCATCGGTAAACAAGTCGCAAGCCCTCCAATTCAAAGAGACCCTTAAGCCGGAGACTATCGTGGAAACAATCGCTGATTTCAGTATAATAAATCACAGCTGGGATATTTTCAGACTAAACGGCTCTGAAATTGAGAATGATTTTCATTTACTGACAGCAGGAAGAAAATCACAAAAAATTTCTTCAACAAATCGGTATTTACAACCCGAAAGAATTTTTATTGAAAAAGGAGCTAAACTTGAATTTTCAACATTAAACCCGGCCGGCGGATACATATATATTGGCCGGAATGCCGAAATTATGGAGAATGTCTCCGTGCGCGGGGCATTGGCCATGGGAGAAAATGCTCTTATTAAAATGGGAGCTAAAATATACGGCCCCACCACTCTCGGAGAATATTGTAAGGTAGGCGGCGAGGTAAACAACACAGTATTTCACTCGTACAGTAACAAAGGACACGATGGTTTTTTGGGCAATGCGGTCATCGGGCAATGGTGCAATATGGGAGCCGATACCAACAACTCCAATCTGAAAAACAATTACGACCAAGTCAAAATGTGGGATTATGATCAAGAACGGTTTTTACGCACCGGCCTGCAATTTTGCGGATTGATTATGGGAGATCATACCAAAACCGGAATTAATACCATGCTAAACACGGGAACAGTTTTAGGAGTGAGTTCGAACATATACGGCCCCGGATTTCCTCGCAACTTTGTCCCCTCATTTTCTTGGGGAGGAGCGGCCGGTTTCAAGGAGTACAATTATAAAAAAGCACTAAAAACTGCAGAAATAATGATGGCACGCAGAACTATTGATTTGGATACCACCGAGCAAGATATCCTCTCAAATATATTTGAAGAAACTAAAAAATTCAGAAGATTTTAATGAGTTCAGTTTAAAAAATTATAAAGTTTAAAGTATATAAAATACTAAAAATAAGAGTTTTAAGTTAATTGCAAAATGGCTTGTAAGGCTCTTATAATTAAGCACATAAATTATTTTGCTAAAATAAAACATACTTTTTAGACCGGACTTTTTAATCCTTATACAAAAAATCAACAAATGAGCACAAACTACACAACCATTGAAAATATTAGCCACTACAGTAAAATTCTTTCTGAAGAAGACGCTGTATTAATTTATTATTCCCACCAAGCTTGCAATGTATGCAAAGTACTTAAACCAAAAATTGCAGAACTTATTCATAAGGAGTTTCCTAAAATTAAACTGTATTATGCAGACACAAGGCTTACTCCTGAAATTGCCGGGCAAAACAGGGTTTTTACCGTACCTACTATCAGTATTATACTCGGAGGCAGAGAATACATCCGAAAAAGCAGAAACATCAGCATTAATGAATTATCAAAAGAAATAGACCGAGGCTACCACATGATGTTTAAGACCGGATACGAAATAAATTATGAAAGTTAGACGAAATTATTTTGTTTCCGTTCCTTAATATCAAGCAATATCTTAGATTTGTAAGATATAAAATAATTAAGGTTTTAAGAATTGCACAATAATATTTATATTTGCATTCCATAGACTTAATAATTAAAATTTAGAAAAGTGGATATATTTAAAAAACTGGATACTTCAAAAACAGATCTCGGAAAATATTATGACTCTGTACATGGCTACATGACATTTCCTGAGTTGGAAGGTGAAATTGGACCGGTCATGAAATTTCAGGGTGAAGAGATGATCGTTTGGAGCGTCAATAATTACTTAGGATTAGCAAACCACCCGGAAGTCAGAAAAGTGGACAGTGACGCGGCCGAAAAGTACGGAATGGCTTACCCTATGGGTGCTCGAATGATGACAGGACAAACAAAATATCACGTTCAATTGGAACAAGAATTGGCTGATTTTGTTGACAAAGAATCCGGTTATCTGCTCAATTACGGATATCAAGGCGTACTGTCTATCATTGACGCTTTGGTTGACCGAAACGATGTCATTGTCTATGACAGCGATTCGCACGCCTGCATTCTTGACGGCGTAAGACTGCATATGGGCAAACGCTTTGTTTTTAAGCATAATGATATGGAAAGCCTTGAAAAGCAACTCAAGCATGCCACCAATTTTGTGAACGAAACAAAGGGAGGAATCCTTGTAATTACCGAAGGTGTTTTCGGAATGGAAGGCGACCTCGGAAATATGAAAGGCATTACGGAATTAAAAAAAATCTACGATTTCAGAATTTTCATTGATGATGCCCACGGCATTGGAACTATGGGTGCTAAAGGAAAAGGAACCGGAGAACACTTTGGAGTTCAAGACGACATTGATATTTATTTCGGAACTTTTGCAAAAGCATTTGCAGGCATCGGAGCTTTTGTTGCTTCTCACAAACCTGTTATAAATTACCTCCAATATAATTTGCGTTCTCAAATTTTTGCAAAATCATTACCAATGCCCATGGTTATGGGTGGTCTTAAACGACTGGATATGATGCGAGAAAGCACAGAACATAAAGATAAACTTTGGATCATTGTAAATGCCTTGCAAAAAGGGCTTAAAGAAAATGGCTTTGATCTCGGAGTTACCGAATCTTCGGTTACACCGGTATTTTTTAAGGGCGATGACCGTCTGGTCATTAAAGTTGTTAAAGACTTACGAACAAACCACAAGATTTTTTGTTCAGCTGTTGTTTATCCGGTCATTCCAAAAGGAAAAATAATGCTTAGGCTAATACCTACAGCCACTCACACCTTGGAGCATGTTGAAAAAACAATTGATGCATTCTCTCAAATTGCCGAAAATTTAAAAAACGGCAAGTATAATGACTAATTACCACTTACCCCATTTAAATAGGTAAGCTTAATAAATTAATAAAAAACGTACACCAAAGTGTGCGTTTTTTTTATAGTTTTTTTTGCGAGTTCACAATTTTCACGCCCAACAATTGTGTATAGTTTCCTGCCGGTCTTTTATAATAAAAATATATTACAAAATCATTTTCGGTTTGATAAAAATTTCGTTCTGTATTCTCCAATGTCAATACATTGTTCTTCACATTCCGAAGAACATACATATAATTATAAAAGCCCTGCTTAAGAAGACGGCGTAACTCGTAGGATTTGGAGTCGGTATTATAGCTTAACCGATCTCTTTCCGAGAAATCACTCTCACAAAAATCACCATACAAATAAAGGTCATGCCCCATATACGGCCGATCAACTTTAAGCTCAAAATCGACCAAAACGTACTCGGCCTCTGTTGCCGGATAATCGGTATCATCAGAGGTTACAAGAAATTTCCCGTTAATATCCTGTACATAGGAATAAGTATAAGCAGCAGGTTCTTCAGGATACAACTTAAATATATAATAGGGTGACGTAAAACGGATATTTGCAACTTTGTCGGTGGTATATTTATGATTTTTAACATTAAAATAGCGATACTCATTGCCGCTTTTTAAAAACATATGCCTGGGGCTGCTGTATTCTAACAGGTTTCCCTTTACAAAATCGGGTTCATCCACGTCAAGAACAAAATCATCATTATTGTTTCTGAGAATTTGCAAACGACAACCCCTTGTATCTGAACCAATAGTACTTCGCAAGCCATTCACCGACACATCAAATTCGGTACAGTAATCGGAGTGAACAACAAGTGACGAACGCTTTAAACTTGCTGATATTTTTGCAGAATTCTCAGAAATTCGAAACCTCCGAGTTAAAACGGGCTGCTCCTTATCATAGTTTTCATAGACAAAAATGATGTAATTACCCGATAAATACGGCAAACAGTCATCAGTAGGAAACTTCAGCGAATAATGATTATACTCCTTTAAGGTATTGAACGAAAATTCATAATCTGTAATTTCACCTTCCCGAAAACCCTCCAAATACTCAGATGCCATAAGATCCGAGGGTTTCCAATCCGGCGTACAATGAATTAAAGTATAATTGAATTGACGCGTTTTAGTACTCAAATCATCAAACTGAAGTCGTAATTTATGTTGCGAATCAACTGTGATAATCGGATATGACATCGGCTTATCATTCTTTTCTAAAATCACCGACATTATATCCTCTGAATAGCTGTGATTTTTCATCATTATATTTTGTTGAGCACAAGCTGTATTCACAAAAAATAAGAGATAGCTAAGAAAAATAAATGATTTTTTTTTTGTAAAATATTGAATTAACATAAAAAAATTGTATTTTGGCTTAAAATTAAAAAACTTATAAACTATAAAAACAATGGACGGGTTTGCTTGTGTTACAAAAAAAGAAAACTTAACTAATTTTTCGGACAAAACATCTTCGGGAGAACCGTTAGTATTTGCTGATACAAATTCCTTTCCGGGATATTATTCCAATGTTCCCGGTAAGCAAAAACAGCATCAGCCTAAATTCGCCTTTTTAGTTACAAAAAAAACCGATATATATCACGAAGATAATATTTTAAGAGCTGCAAGCAAAATCAGTGCAAAAGCAGATTACAAGTTTTGGGCCAACTCTGCATTAATTCAATTTCAAAATAAAGATTTTCACAGCATCAGAGTCTCTATTGATGACATGGTGAAAATTCCTGAACTTATTAATGAATTAAGTGATGAAGGCATTTTCTTTGAGCGAAATAAAAAGGTTCAAAGTTTTGACAGTCTCATTAAAATAAAGAAGTACTTATCTCTGAGCAAAGAAGCTGATAGCATTTATTCCGGGCTGAAGTCAAATATGCATTACATCGAAGTTCCAAAATATTTGGACTGGATAGATTTTGAAAATATGATTATTTCGACGAAAGCTACAAAAGAATTTAGTAATTTTGATGCCGCTATGGTTACGCTTTTTAGACCGACAGGGGATGTTACGGAATTTTTCAGAATTTATACTGATAAATTTGACCTCTCTGAATTAAAAAAGCTTAGAGATGTTTTTCTCAACAAATTTGAACGCATTTAGCAAACAATATAAAGAGATTTATGCAATATATCGGATACGGTTAGGAAACATATTGAATAACCGATCCGATACTTTTTTAATACATTCCAATATTTTACGGATTACACAGAATTAAGACCTATGAACAAAAAGAACCTGAAAATCTTAGCCGGCATATTAGTCGTTAGTATATTTACACTATCGTTTATAAATACTGCTGAAAGAATCTCACTTAAAGAATTTGGAGATTTTACGAAAAAAGCCTATTACAAAAAGATTTTTTCTTCAAAAGAAATTAGAAAACTCAAAGACGCTTCCGTAGAAATTAATGATGCCGAAGAAGAAATTAAAACCGCTTCAGATTTATTTGAGAAAGCAGCAGTTTTTTCTGAGATTAAAGAAGCATCAAGAGACAGAAGAGACAGAAAAAGAGCCGGAAGAAAAGAAAGAAAATACCTTAAAAAAGCATACAAGCACGGATTTAGGGGATTTGATGATGTTTTTGATGCACAAAAAACTATTCTGAATATTTACAACAGACAGTTACAAAAATTCAAAAATGACAGCAGCAATTACCATCATCTTGCAGAAAAATTCAAGCTATCCGGCCATGCAAAATTCATTGAGTCTTTAGCAAAAAAACGACAAGCAGAAGACGCTTCCGATAAAGAAAAGTACAGACAATTTGAGAAAGCGGTCGTTTTGGGAAATGAAGCTATCGAAAAACAAGAATTAGCTTTTGGACTATACATGAAGGACAAGACAATTAATATATCAAAATTCACCAAAAAATCTGAGAAACCGGAGGAAACAAAAGCAGATACGCTGACAAAGAAAGATACCATAACTCAAAAAGTAACCCCAAAAGATTCCGTTGTAGCTAAAAAAGACGACAATAAGTCGGACAGTTTGCACACCAAAGTCTATAACCCGAAATTAGACCCTAATGTTTATCAATCCACCGCCGACAGTTTACTGCATATTCTCACGATTACTCCGATAGACAGCTCCTTGATAAGGAGAGCCACAGCCAAGGAACACATTGCAAAAAAGTACATGGGTGCAGTAGAATACAATTATAGGAGAATTGATACTTTACTCAGCCTTATTCAAAAGGAAAAGGATAAAATTAAAAGGGAAATGTTGAAGCAGGATGCAGCTGAAATTGAAAAAGATATTTTTGTTGACTTGCTAAAGGTTGCCAATTTATATACAGAGGCAAATACTATAAAATACGGGGTATATAATAAATACTTGTCCAAAATAAGACCAAAAGATAATGCCGATAAAATTTCAAGAGGTAAAAAATATGAAGACGATGCCGTTGATTTAAATTTAATGGCAACAAGCGCAATTGCTAATGCTGAGTTTCAAATGTATGCTTCGGAAAAATACCTGCAATATATGAATGCCGTCCAAATTCAACTCTCGGCAATTCAACAACAAGAAAATGCTTATGCGGTATATCTTGACTGGCCGGTGACTCCGCTCAAAAAGACATTTAAAAACAGATACTACAGCTCAAACGAAACGGGAAAAGACACGAGTACTGAAGACAAACCGGAATCGGAAGACAAAACAAAGCCTTCAAAGAAAAAATATACCTATAATTACAAAGGGAGTTATATGTACTCGGTTGCAAACCCTAAGCCGTCTAAATTTAATCAAGCAAGCGGTACAGTTTTCAAAATTCAAATTGGGGTTTTTAAGCGATTATTATCACTTAAAACTTTTGGAAAATTCTCACCAATCACCTATGACGAATTTTATAACAACCCGTTTAAGCGATTCATGATTGGAGAATACCGAAGCAGAGAGGGTGCTGAACTTGCCCTTAATATAATAAAAGAAAAGGGCATAAAAGATGCATTTATTGTTGCATTCATCAATGGAAAACGCACTGAAACTAATACGGCCTTTGTAAAGATGAAAATTGATGATGCCTACAAAAAAACAGCAGAAGAAGAGGTTGCCGAAATAAAAGGAAGCAAAATCAATAGTCAAGAAAATTTATCCTATCCGGATTTCATTACCTACGGTACAGGAGATTATGACTTTGCCAAAGGACAAAACCTGAGTAGTATCAGCGGTTTATACTATTATATCCAATTCGGATACTATAAAATGCCGAAAACCAATATGGAATTAAAGAATATTTCGCCGCTTTATCAAGATGCTCGCTCAGGCGGTATAAAGTATTTTACCGGACAATCAACCTCATACAAAAGTGCTAAAATAAAACGAGCCGGTATCAGAAAAAAAGGGTTTCAGGAAGCATTCATTGTAGCTTATAATAACGGAAACAGCGTAAGTTTGGATAAAGCAAAAAAGCTTAAAAATTCTGAGCAAAATAAACCCAAACAACCCAAGGTCTATTTTTCGGTACAAATTGGAGCATACTCTGAAGCATTATCACCGGAGAAAAAAGCAGAATTTAATACAATTTCAAAAAAATACACCATTTCGGCAAAATCCGGATCCAAAGGACTTATTATATATACCGTAGGACAATTCTTGACTTACAAGGAGGCCAAAGCCTTTTCAAAAAAATTAAAACCGCAATACCCCGATATATTTGTCGTCGCTTTTAAACATGAACAAAAAATTACTGTACGAGAAGGGCTTAAGCTTTCGGGAGAATAATACATCGTAAAATAATAAAAGATGACTAAAAAACAAGATTTAAAAAAACAAAATAAAGATTCAACTTCAGTAAAGGATGAAGCTGTTTTGATTGTATATAACGATGATTTCAACACTTTTGACCATGTTATATCTTGCCTCATGAAAGTTTGCAAACACAGTGAAGAGCAAGCTGTTCAGTGCACATTAATTGCACATACTAAAGGAGAAGTTGAGGTTGATTTCGGAAATAAAAAAAGACTGATTCGTTTGAAGGCACAAATAAACACCTATGGTATCAGTTCTGAGGTAAAGTCTCTTGAATAATTGAATTCAAATAAATATATGAATCTTAAATCAATAAAAAATAAAATTTCAACTTGGTTTCGTTCTCCCGGGTTGTTTCAACGAAAAAAACTTTTGTTTGAAGCAAAACGAAACGGAGTAATAATTGACAATGGTGACATTGATGAGCTTTTTAAAGGCATTGACTCCGGTTCAAATTATGTTCAATTAATTATTAAAGCAAAAAAGGCAGGTTTTGACAATGCAGAGTCCATAGTTTCCGATTTTTTCAAGATTCGAAGATCTAACGAGACTTCGCTCGAATCGCTTATAAACCCATTAATTGAAGCGAAAAAAAAGGGCCTTGAAATTAAGTCAGATGAAATCAAGGCACTTTACGACAAAAACAAACCAATTTCCAAGATTATTAAAGCCTTGGTTACTGCTTCAAAAAAAGATACAGACCTTAAGATTGAAGATGTTAAAACACTTTTTTACAACGACAAAAAAGTCGGAAAACAGTTTATAAAGCAATTTGCAAAAACAAAAAAGCATTTCCCGACACTAACATCAGCACAGTTCAATAGTATTTACTTTAAGAATATTTCTGTTAATGAATTTTACAATATTTCAAAGTTGCTAAACCAAGAAAACCTACAAATTCCATTTTTTAAACTAACTGAATTAATTGAAACAAAATCAAATATTATAAAAACCATACTCATCTTATCGGATGCAAAAAAAGCCTCTGAACAAGAACTGCAAAAATATAATTACTTTTCAACCGCTCAAATCTCAGAACTTGCCAACACCTATGTTATTGAAGGAAAAAACAAATTTAAAACAGAATTGAGCAAAAGCCTGTTGAATGAATTAGTACTGGTTGACCCCGTCAGTCTGTACTTTAAACTGACACGCTCTGCCGGAAAAGGATTTAAAATAACCTTGGAGACTATCAAAGATTACTTGAGTTTTGACTACAAAGCTGATATAGGTAAAGTTACGGACTCCTATTTGAATGCAAGACAAAACAACCTGACAATAAAATATGACCAACTGGCCCAACTGGCTCAGCAAGAAGTTGATGTGGAAGAATTTATAGAAGCTCAAATAAAAAGCGGTGCTGATGAATAAAAAAACTGTATATGATGAATTACTCAACTATAAAGTAAAACCTGATGATTCTAAACTCATCACAGAACTCTTTATAAAAGCTCAAAAAAACGAAATGAATATCTCGCTTAAAGAGCTGATGATGTTTTACGGTAAAAAAATTAATTTCCGAAAATTTAAAAAACTAATAGAATTTGCTATTGAAAATTCTGTTGAATTGCCCATTAATGAACTGACCGAAATAAGCCTCACGGGTGATGATTTTCTCAATCTTCTTTCCGGAATGATAAATGCTCGCAGTGAAAAATTAGAAATTAAAACGGCTGATTTTGTTCATTTTGCAAAAGCTAAAATAAATATTTCTGAACTGCTTACTGCATTAAAAATTATTAATGAATACGACGAAACGATTGTTCTGAATGATTTTGTTAATTGCACAAACTGTCTTTATCAAACGTCAGAATTCGTGAAGCAACTGGTACGTCTGAAAAAAACAGACCCCAATATTTCTTTAAAATCGGTTATTGAGTTACGTTTCGAAAAAAATGAAGTTTCAAACATTCTGAAAAAATACTCCACACTCACCAATTACAGCCAATCGTTTTCACTATCAGATATTATTGAGCTAAAAACTTACCGTATTGACACTATTGACTTTATAGACGGTCTCCTTGATGCAGAAAAGCAAAACATTGCTCCGAACAAAAAACTCCTGACAGATTTAGCCGTTAAAAATCATGGTCTAAAACATGTAATAGCCATGAGCTATACCCCCGAGAAAATTGAAGTAAAACCCGTAAAAATTATATTGAAATCAAGCTTAGAACTATACTTGAAAATTACCTTTAACCTATTTACAAAAGTCGAAACATTTATGACCGGCTTTGGTAAAGAAGAAACTATTAATCGGCTGAAAAGAACCATTGCCTCCCACTCAAACAAATACAGCTCAGCCAAAGATTTTTTGAGTCATGCAGAAGAGCTAACTACAAATGCAGAAAATGAAATTAATAAATTAAATTCTGCCTACCGAATTTCACAGCTCTTAATCAGAGATTTTGTCATTGGTCGAGATATCAATACGGAACAAGACATCAGAATACTCGACGGCAAGCGAAGAAGAGAAGAAGCCATACGAGCATTGAAGAGAGAAAAGGAAAAAAATAAAACAAAATATAAAGCCGGAGCTCATAAAGAACACAAAAAGCATGGGAATGAAGATGTAAATCATCATTAGGAAATGGCTATTCGTAGAATACAGCAGCTTCTGTGCATATAAAATACCTCGTAAATGTGCCGTTAGAATTTAAAAAATCCCCATTATGCAAACAATTCTCATTATCACGTCAGTAATACTTGTAAGCGTCATCATCTACTTGACCTATGTTCCGTCAAATTTGCGAGGAACTGCTCATAATGCCGGACTTAACAGCCTGTCGTTCAAATACCTGATACTTAAATCTCAAAAAATTGATGTTGAGTTCTTTTTGAAACAATATGTTAAAGCCCGACAAGTACAAGTTCCGGTTAGTTTCAATGACTTAAAAGAATACTATCTGAGTTATCCCGATAAAACGGAGAACATGGTAAATATTTTGATCAAAGCCAGACGCTCCGGAGTAAAAGCAGACATCAATCATCTCGAAAAATTTGAATTATCAGGCGGCGATGCAGAATCACTAATAGCCGCTGAAAAAAATGTTAAAAATGCAGAAATTGATATTTCTCGGGATGTTCTTGAAACCCACTCACTATACGGCGGAGATATTAAGATATTTGTTGAAATAATTATTAAAGCAAAAAAAGCAAATCTTGAAATTAATCTGCAAAAATTAGTCGAAGAAAACCTCTCCGACGAAAATATGAAGAAAATTGTAGATACACTCATTAAAATCAAAAAAGCCGGTCTCTATGTCAGTGAAAAAGATTTGAGTTTCATAAAAACTGATCAGGCTGACAATAACTCTAAATTTGACTTGAGACTATCTCAACAAGGCATACTTGAACATTACAGAGCAAACATAGATGTTGAGAAATATGCCTCGGCTATGATAAAAGCAAAAAAAGCCGGTGTAGATATTGACAAAGATGCATTAAATATCCATTATCTTACCGACGGAGATATTGAAAAGTTGGTAACTACCATGATAAAGGCTGAAAAAGCAGGATTGGCTCTCTCTCAAAAAGAAATTGCTGAGCACAATATTGAGGGTCGAGATATCGGTAAAATTATAAAAAACCTCATCAAAGCACGACGTGCCGGCTTGGATCTCTCTATGGACGAAATGGTTGAATACTACAGAATAAACGGCAATTCCGACGATTTTGTAATTGCTCTGCTCAAGGATAAGGAAGAACATTTGGGTATTGGAAAAAAAGAACTCGAAGATCATTTTCTGGCCGGGGCCAATGTTCTGGACTATGTTAAAGCACGAAGCCTTTTAAAATCGAATCCCGATATCGGAGTTACAAAAGATAAAATCAATAGTCACTACCTCAAAGGCGGCAATATACTACCAAGCCTTTTCGCAATTATGTATGCCAAACAAAACGGTATTGATATCAATGCAAACATAGCTCTCAAAATAGATCTTTTGCTCGCGATGAAAAAGCCGGTGGAAGAACCAAAATCAATAAAAGATACTTTAAACTCGTTGGATGATGTCGTCAGATGGGCTGTGAATCCTGTAATACTTAATGTAGAACCGTCAACTACCGTGGTATCCAAAGACGGCATCCAAATTACTCCGAAATTGAGAGTTACCTTGAGAGGAAAATTTATGAATTACCTGAAAGGCTCAGATGAACAACTTATTTTCGGAAGAATTAATGAAGCCGTAACCCATGAAATAGCCCATTACTCTTCCTTCAAAAATGTACTTAACAATCTGAACTCCATTTCGGAAAATATTATCAAACGCTTGCTCGGTAAAATAAAAATCGTTGACCTCTCAGACATTAATAAATTTGATGTAGAAGACGAAATCAAAGCTCAAAATGCAAAAGAGATTAAACTCAACAGCAGCAGTGCCTACGAAATATTGGATATAAAAATGTACGATATTATTATTGGCAAAGACACACTGGCTGAATTCAAAACCCACCATGCCGAGCATGAAATGCATCTTGCAGAAATACATTTGCATGAACGACTTTCGAAAGCCGGAGCCAACGAAGCCGAAGCAAAAGTTGAATTGTTAAAAGCCAAAGCTC
>JAYEIA010000012.1:0-4064 GCA_034659855.1 Bacteroidota bacterium | reverse complement strand
CATATCGAATATGCCTTTGAGTAGTTTTTATTGTGGCTTGTGTTGTGCCTGCGGCAAGCCGCAATAAAAATTACTTCAAAGGCAATGATACCGCTATTATTATTTTTACAAAGATACCTTTTTTTGTTAATTTCCATCAACAAGATATTTTTTTAATTCAACGGTTTGGGGGTTGTTAAATAAATCTTTGGGCGGACCTTGTTCTACAATTACTCCGTTGCTCATAAAAATAACGTTATCGGCTAATCGTTGTGCTTGTCGCAAAACGTGGGTTACCACAATAATGGTGTAATGCGTCTTTAATTTCTTAAAAAGGTCTTCAATAATCTTGCTCGACGTAGGGTCGAGTGCCGATGTGGGTTCGTCTGTCAAAATGATATGTGGTTTTACGGTAAGTCCGCGAGCGAGACACAAACGTTGTTGTTGTCCTATTGATAGTTTATCGGGCGAAGAATGCAAGCGATCTTTTACTTCTTCCCACAACCCAACTTCCTTTAATCGCATTTCAACATTATAGTTGATTAGTTTTTTGTCTCTTATTCCTTTCAATTTAAAACCATAAGTCATATTTTTATATATTGAAACCGGTAGCGGATAGGGTTTTTGCGATAATAAGCCCATTCGTCTACGAATTTCGGGAATATCTTCATTAGTGTTTAGAACATCTATTTCATTAATAAAAATATTACCACTTACTTTCATTTCTTTATCCAAGTCGGTAAGCCGATTAAGTGATTTTAGTAGTGTTGTTTTTCCACAACCTGACGGACCGAGTAAAACTGTAATTTTATTTTTGGGTATATCAAGTTTAATATTTTTCAAAATATGTTGTTCCACTGCTCTTACATTCAAATTTTTGATTTTCACAGCCGGATTTATATCGGTATCCAGTTTTTTTAAAATAGTCATATCTGTTATGTTTGAATAATTTATTGTCTCTTTTGTAATTGAATTATTTGCAAATAATGCCATATCATTAAAATTTTAAAGTTCGTTTTTTATATCTGTTTGAAACAAAACGTGAAGTTAAGCTAATGATTAGAATAATTACAGTGAGTATAACCCCCGCTGCATAAGCTCGTTGCCTTACTTCGGGAATTGGCGAACTTAACTGAAAAAAGATTGCCAACGGCAGAGTGGCTACTGGCTCATTAAGATTTCTGGGAAGCAAATCGGTATATCCTGCCGTAAACAGAACCGAAGCGGCATCGCCAATTCCGCGGCCGAATGCCAATAAAACGGCAGTGATAAAACCGGAAAAACCTTGTTTAAAAAGCACTTTAAATGCCGTTTCAGTTTGAGTTGAGCCCATTGAAAGCGATGCTTCGTGTAATTCACGCGGAATGGTTGATAATACATCGTCGAAAGTACGGATAACAATAGGTGTAATTAAAAAAGAAACAGTTAGAATACCAGCAAGCAAGGAAGCACTTAGTCCTAGAAAAATCATTAGAGTAAAACCGAAAGCACCATAAACAATAGAAGGTATTCCCCATAAAGCATCTAAAATATAGCGAATTACATTTTGCTTGCGACGGCTACGCATCAAATGCGAATTGATAAATAAAGCAGCCGGAACGCCAATAATTATTGCAATTATAGTAGCACCCAAAGCAATATATAATGAGCCGATAATTGCATTCAACACACCGCCATCACCACCGTAATAATATCCACCAGAAGGCACTTGGCTAATCATTTCCCACGAAAGGGAACTTAACCCGTTTTTGAAAATAATAAAAAGGATATATCCCAAAATTACTACTAATGAATAAGTAGCTAATCTTGTAATCGTTTTAAAAACAGCTTCTTCAATTTTTCTGATTTTTCTCATTGCTTTTGTGTTTTATAAATAAAATATCTGAAAAATAAATTAATAAGAAGAATTATAATAAGTAGCAAAAATGCAGCGAACATCAGAGCAGAATCATACATTGGAATTGAGAGCATTTCGCCATAATTGTTGGCTATTAATGCCGGTAACGGATAGCCGGCATCAAAAGGATTGCCACTTATTTTCACAACATTTCCTACTACCATCATAACGGCAAGAGTCTCTCCGAAGGCTTTTGCCAGGCCAAGACCAAATGCCGATATAATACCCGGACGGCTCTTACGTAATATGCTGTGTTTTATTGTTTCCCAACGAGTTGCACCGAGCTTCTTTCAATCCTACTGGAACTGTTTTAAATGTTTCAATTAACATGCTCAACATATACGGAATACACATAACTGATAGTACAATACCGCCCGACAAAATACTGTAACCAGAACTTTTTACGCCAAATATAGGTGCCAAGGTATCTCCTACAAAAGGAACAATTACCAGAATACCCCACATGCCATATACCACCGAGGGAATGCCGGCAAGAATATCTATAACAGGTTGCATAAATGAAAGCAAGCGTTTGTGAGCATATTCAGTAATATAAATTGCACTAAACAAACATAAAGGAACAGAAAATGTAAATGCTAATAAGGTAACATACAATGAACTGATTATAAAAGATAAAAATCCGAATTTACCGGCAGAAGGCAGCCATTTGGTTGAAAACAATAGGTCGGATAAGCCTTGTGCCCCCAAAATATGATTTGATTTTATGAAAAGAGCCACACCTATTACCACAGGAAAAAGCAGGATAATTACCAAAGCGGTAATCATCCAACTTTTCATAAATCGGTTGAATATTATTCTTTTAAATGTCATATTCTATTCTAATTTTTTTAAATATTCATCAATTTTTTCTTGTGTTATAGGCACATAACCTGCATCTTTTACATATTTCTGACCTTTTGTTAAAACCCATTTCATAAAATCTATGGTTGCCTGTTTTTCTGGTTTTCCTTTCGCTACAAAATAAAGTTCTCTTGCAGGTGGTGCCGGATATATGCCTTCGCTTATGGCTTTCAAAATATCATCGAAAGTATTGTAAACATCTTCTTCGGGGTCTATTTGTCCGTTGTTGTTTAAATCTATCGGTATTACTTCAATTCCGGGATATTTATTTCCAGTTTTTATATCGTAAATATAAGCGGTGTTGTTATAACCGACTGCTTTTGTGTCTTTTCCAACGGCTTCTGCTAATGCAGGGTCGCCGTGTATTCCGATTCCGGTAAGGTTCTCCTGTTTTCCGCCCAGATATTTAGCCCATGTACCGGCAGCTCCGCAAGCATCAGAACGTGTATAAATTTCAATTACCATATCGTCTGCCGTTGTAATAATTTGATTCCAGTTGGTAATAGTTTTATCAATAAAAATTGCTTTAAATTCTTGCTGAGTTAATCCGCGTTGTTTTAGCGTATCAAGTAGCGGATTATCGGCACTAATGGTAGGCAATACGGCATCAATACATAAACCTATCCACCAAACACCTTTGTCGAGTTCTGCTTGTGAAATTTCTCTGGAAAACATTCCCAAATCAACGGTTTGCGAGAGGGCATCGGTCATTCCTTTTCCTGCTCCGCCTGCCGAAATATTAAAACGAATGTTGGAATTTTCTTTTTTATACTCTTCCGACCATTTTATAACCATTGGGTAAAGGGCAAATGCACCTGAAAAACTCAATGTGTTTTCTTTTTGTTTTTTTGATGTGCAAGCCGAAAACATAAGGGCTGCAACCATAATTACTAATACTGCTTTTGTCATTTTCATTTTTTTATTTTTTAATTTTCATTTTTAAAAATTGTTGGGTTAATGGTAATTTCTATAAACGCAAACTGCTGATAATCAGTAGTTTCGGGATTTGTCAATTGCTTAAAATTATCGGTTGGCAAATAAAATAAATATGCTGCTTTGATATTTACGTTTTTGCCTAAGCTGTATTTTAGTTCAAATTCGTTTTCGTATCCTAATTCTTTTCCGCTTGGCGTGAGTTCATTGATTTGTGCCAAACTAAAATAATGTCCGGTATTTTTAATACTTAACTTATCGGAAATTTTATAAGAAATATATCCGAATAAATCGACTAAACCGCCTTGATTTGTGTGCGAGGGAATATTTCGGAAGTAGTCCATGTGTCCGAAATAACGGTGTCTTGCACCGTACAAAACATCAAACAAATTAT
>JAYEIA010000011.1:0-4080 GCA_034659855.1 Bacteroidota bacterium | reverse complement strand
GTTGCCAATCTTATATTTTAAACCCTAACCGGCTATCGGTTAGGGTTTTTTTTGTTATATGGAACTACCCTTATTTTAGTGGTTAAATATTTATATTATACAAAACACTGTTTAAATATAGTTAACCATGTGGTTGAAATCTTGTTTCAATATTGTTTTTTTGATTGATGCAAGAGTTCAGCTTATAAAGTTGAAATTTTATAAAGTTAAAGTGCTAAAAATAAGAGTTTTAAGTTAATTGTAAAATAATTTATAAAGCCTTGATAATTAAGCATATAACTTGTTTTGCTATAATAGAACATACTTTTTAGACCGGACTTATATATTAATAACGTGTATTTTCTCTTGGCAACCATTGCTGCTTGTTCCTTCTGTAATATCAGATGCAACTGATACTGCTGCTCTATTTGTTTGCTGTACAAGAGCATACTTTTCATCTGAAGGAAAAGAACTGCTTAACTTATAAATATCCTTTACCAACTCTTTTGAAAGCTGATAAATTTCCAACTTCTGAAAATTAAAATACAACATATAAACTACGTTAAACTATATTTCAACTACATATAAACAAATTGCAAGCTATCATTAAATTCGTGGTAGAACCTGATATATAAAGGTTTATCATTGCATTGTAAACAGATATAATAACCGGGAGAAACCATAAACAAAGATATAATTGACAGTTACTGTTTTCATAATTTGTAAAAGCTCGCTTACAATGTTCGAATTTAAATAAATGTAAGCCCCGGTATGTGTGAATATGCAGTATATCGTACGGGTCTCCGTAAGATTATTGCTTTGCCTGATCTATAGTTAGGATTGATTGAACTGTTTATTATATGAATTTTATAAGTACCCGGCAATGGAAACCTTGACTCTGACAGTCTATAAACTGCCAAGTGCCTATGCTGAAAAACACAGCTTGATATCACTCAACTACTGAGAGCCGGTATGTCCGATTTTCCGGGGGAAACCGGTTAATAATTGCTTTTCTGAATATTATGCGGCTACCAAATTTTTGGATAATAAAAATAAATTTTGTCGGCCGGCTGGATAGTTTTAAATTTGCGACGTTTAAAAAATTGACAAAAATCAGCACATATTCATACTGCAGTTGGGAGTTAAATACGGAGCTAATATTCATAATTACAAATAAAAATTTTATCAATGAAACATGATGTAACCACATTAGAAAGTATGCCCTTATGGCTCTCTATTCCGTTCGTTCTTATCTTGCTGTTTATAGCTGTGGGGCCGTTGGCATTCCACCACTGGTGGGAAAACAACAAGAATAAGCTTATTGTATCGCTTGTACTGGGTATTCCGGTTGCAGCTATTATGATAAGTCGCCATCTTACTCACGAATTGGTACATCAAATGTTATTCGATTATGTACCGTTCATAATACTTTTAGGCGGTCTGTTTGTAATAACCGGCGGTATCCACCTAAAAGGAGATATTCGGGCAACACCAATGACCAATATGCTTTTTTTGGCAATAGGCGGCATACTGGCTTCATTTATGGGGACTACCGGTGCTGCTATGTTGCTTATTCGACCTGTGATTAAAACAAATTCAGAACGTACGTTTAAAGTACATACGATTCTCTTTTTTATTGCTATTGTGGCCAATGCGGGAGGAATGTTAACCCCCTTAGGCGATCCGCCATTATTCCTTTTGTATCTTAAAGGTGCTCCTTTTGTTTGGTTCATGAACCTGGCTTTGGAGTGGGGTTTTGTGTTGGTGGTACTTTTGGTTATCTACTATTTTGTGGATAGATTTTACTATAAAAAAGAGCCCAAAGAAGCCATTCAGCTCGATAATTCACAAATCACACCCCTTGGTATAAAAGGGACTCATAACTTCATTTTCTTACTTGGGGTAGTGCTGTCGGTAGCATTTCTTAACGGTAATTATATCCATGCCATACACGAAAATCATTATTTAGGATTCATTCGTGAAGCGGCCATAGTCCTGATGTCTGTACTCTCCTTAGCAACCACGAACAAAATAATGCGTTACGAAGAGAACAAATTTACATGGGGTCCCATTGTTGAAGTGGCTTTTCTCTTTTTGGGTATTTTTATTACGATGACACCGGCATTGATTTATTTGCGAGAAAATGCCGCCTCATTTGGATTTGACACCCCTCAGCATTTTTATTATGCAACCGGTGCGTTAAGTTCTTTCTTGGATAACGCTCCTACGGCTCTTTCTTTCCACTCACTGGCCCTTTCGGAAGATATTGTGAATTTGTTTCCCAATGCGACTCTTATAGCCGGTATTCCTGAGGTATTAATTACTGCAATCAGTCTTGGTGCTGTATTCTTCGGAGCGATGACATACATCGGCAACGGCCCCAACTTTATGGTGAAAGCCATTGCTGAGGAGAACAAAATTCCTATGCCGAGTTTCTTTGGATACATGTTCAAATTTTCTTTGATTGTATTACTTCCCGTATATATTATTACTCAATTACTTTTCTTGTAAACCGATAAATAAGAATAGTAGAAATAACTGTTTATTTTGCGGAATTGCTGATATTTTTTCAGCAATTCCGCAATTTTTGTTTCTCAACGCAGCACTAATTTTTGGTATAGATAGTATACCAACTGTCTTATAGAGGATTTGGAGTAATTGTTATTTTTTTATTATCAATCGATTATGTTTGGGAATATACCGAGTGGACTATTTGCACAAAAAGTAGGGCATTAATGGTTTCGGTAACGGACAATTAGCTTCCGGGTATTTAATAATTCGCCGTATTGTTTAATCATCAAAATATAAATTCCGTTTCTTAATCGGTTTAACTCAATATGCACACTCTGCTGTCCCACACTATCGGGAGAACAATTACATACGAAAACTTCTCGACCCGAAATATCTAACACGGATATTCGCAAATCTCTTCTGCTTTTTAAGTAACAATCTAACACAAATTCTTTCTCACAGGGGTTTGGAGATATGCGATAGTCGGTATTAAGTTTTTCGTTATGAACAATGCCTGCGTCATTGCTTAGGAACGGATACGAAATAAATTATGATAGTGCAGGCAAAGTTATTTTGTTTCCGTTCCTTAAGTAGTGTCTGAACGGAAATACCCAAAATTAGAAATGTTTTTTTTTGCGATATTTTTATTTTTTTTAATTCGCTGATACAGTGGCATCACCAAATTTAAAAAAATAAAAATCTCATCAAAAAAAACTCATTTCGTAAAATTCGTCTATTTCCGTTCAGACACTAAGTAGCCGGCGGACAGGGATGGAGATTATATCTTGATTGTACTCGGAGCTCACAGCCGGTCAATAGCATTTGGGCAAAGAAAATTGGGATTATATTTGGCTGTTACTCTAAATACTATCATATTGTATCGTGGATAAAACTCAATATAATTAAGACTTATTAGTGTTTACAAGTATTCCGTTGTGCGGCATCTAAAAACAGCACTTTGGAAATCAATAAATAAAAGGGAAAGGGTTACTTTCCAACTAAATGATTTTTTGTCCAGTTTATTAGTTAAAAAACTGGACATTTTTACTATATTTGAACAAACAAAAAAACCTTGAAAGTAATTGAATACATTAGGAATACGATAGACCGACTACCAAAAGGATATGTTTTCACCTATGAGGACTTTGATGTTGATGTGAATAAAAAAGAAGCAATCATCAAAGCCTTAAATCGTATGGTAAATTCAGGCAAAATTGAAAAACTCTCAAAAGGAAAGTACTTCAAACCTGAAAAAACTCCTTTCGGTGGTCTTCAACCTAATCAAGAACAAATAGTTAAAGACTTAATAAATGAAGATAGTAAAGTAGTTGGATACCTTACCGGCTATAGCATATATAATAAGCTGGGATTAACAACTCAAGTTAGTAACATAATACAAATAGGAAAAAACCAAACTCGGCCTAAATTTAAACGAGAGCGTTATACGATATCATTTATCAAACAAAAAAATATCCCTCTATTACAGATTCTGGATTCAATTAAGTATGTAAAGAAAATACCCGACACTACCATAGAAACATCTTGTTTAAGGTTTTTGGAAATAATCAGAAAATTAAATGACAAGAAAGA
>JAYEIA010000010.1:0-4097 GCA_034659855.1 Bacteroidota bacterium | reverse complement strand
TTAGAGCATCTAAACAAAGTAAGTGATGACCCCCAAAATTAAGTGCTTATAAACGCCCGGTGCTTTATACTCAAATCGTTAAGTGTCAGAGACCATATTTCCTAAAACAAGGATTAAGACGAAAAATAATTATTCAATGATATAATGATACAATGATATAATGATACAATGATATAGTGATACAATGATTTAATTGTCAAAAATCATATCTTACCATAAATCCGCAAGTCAAAACCCGGAAGCGTCTTTAAGACCTTCCGTCGTTTAAATCAGTTGAAACGGGCTTGGATGATTATACGAAATAGGGGCAGGCAGAAGCAGCATCTTGGGGTAATGCCGGACAATCGGCTTAAAGTTTTTTCGAATCTCCGTACTTCTTCAATTTGTTTTTCAGTGTGTTCAGGGCAATGCCCAATGTTCGGGCCGTTTGTTTTTTGTTTTCGTTGCAAATCGCATAGACTTTTAAAATGTGTGTTTTTTCGGCAGCCTCAAGTTTCAGCGAATGATTTTTGTTGTCCTTTGTAACATGCAAAGGCAAATCCTTGATACTTGCCGACGTTTTGTTGAACACATAAAAGCGATCAATCAGATTTTCCAGTTCTCGAATATTACCGGGGAAAGTATAATTCAACAAAAAGTTATACAGTTCTTTATCTAATTTGAGGATTTTAGGTCGGTTAAATCGTCGGCGTTTGCGATCAAGAAAAAAATTGATAAACGCTTCTTTCTCTTGGCGTCCCCTTTCGAGTAAGGTGGGCAGATGAAGATCGGTAACGGCTATTCGGTAAAATAAATCGAAACGAAACTCCCCTCTGCCGCATTTGTCGTACAAATCTTGGTTGGCTGCGGCAATAATCCGCACATCGGTTTTAACGGCCGGCTCGCCGATAGGTTGAATCTCCTTGTTTTGCAATGCTCGTAACAATACCTGCTGCATATAGGGGGTGATATCCGCAATTTCATCTAAAAATACTGTGCCCTGTTCGGCCGATCGGAACAATCCTTTGTGATCGGAATACGCTCCGGTAAAACTTCCTTTTTTATAACCGAAGAGGCGAGATTCCAAAAGCTGATCCGACAGACCGGAGCAATTAATGCTTGCAAAAGTCTTATTTTTTCGGGCCGACATGTTATGAATGTAATGTGCCAAATATTCTTTGCCCGTTCCGGTATCTCCGCTTATTAAGACCGTAACATCGTTGGTTTGTGCAATTTTATAGGCATCTTCATAGACCGGTTTCACCGATTCGTCGAGCAAAAAATCATCATCGGTTTTGAGTTCGCCCAAAGCCCGTTGCCGGATAACGGCCGAAATGGGCAACTGCGATTGCTCGGCATCAATGGACACAAGGTCCGGTTTGTTTTTGTCTTTACTGTGCCTGAAACGCAACAGTTGCAAGAGCCGGGTATTGAGTCCGAGCGTGGTATGTAAAATGTACCAACTGAGTTGCATCATGGACGAGCCGGGCGAAAAGAAAATATCAATGCGGTGGCTCTTCAAGTCGAGCAGTTCCTGTTCCATTTTAATTTTCACGGTTTTCAAATCGCTGATATTGTCAATTTGTAACACACGTTTTTCAATTCGTCGAGTCGGAAATTCTATACGCAAAGCACTCACCAAGAAATCAGCTTTGACTTCCGCCTTGGGATCGGTAAAGACCAAATGCACATCGTGGGCGTAGTAAAATCGATGATAATTAAAATTGGGACCGGCTTTATTGACTTCGTCCCCGTCAAAATCATTGTGCAGTGCCAACCAAGAAACCAGAATTTTCATAGGTCATTTGTTTATCAATTGTTTAATAAAAAAATACGCCAAATCATTCGGGTATTTACAACCGACAAGTTAATAACAAATCCGGAGTTGTCAAATTCTGACACAGAAAAAAAAAATTGACCCCTTCTATTTTCTTTATCGCCTGTAATTCAGAGAGTTAAAATTTAGGTATTAAATATGCTTTATAAATAGCAAAAGAAAATGGGGTGTTCATTTGTAATTCTGATTTAAAATTATGATATTAGAGAAAATTCGATTTCACGAAAATCTACATAAAGTGCAAAAAATACGCCTGTTAAAAGTTGTATTCTCCCCCCAAATAAGAGCTTGGGAAATTCCGGCCTTTCGAGGAGCGGTAATTGCCAAAACCGGAAGAGAGCATATACTTTTTCATAACCATACGGAGAATAACGGTTTCCGCTATTCCTACCCGCTTATTCAGTACAAGCGTATAGGAAAGCAAGCATCGGTGCTGTGTATCAAAGAGGGGGTGGATGAAATTCATCGTTTTTTTGAGCAAAGCAATTGGGACGTCAATTTGAACGGGAACAAAATGTCGATGAAGATTGAGCAGTTGGATATGAATCAATATACCATGAACGTGTGGGATAAAACCTTTGACTACAGTCTGATGAATTGGATTGCATTAAACTCCGAAAATTACAAGAAGTATATGCAACTGGACGTTTTGAGCAACAAAATTGAATTTTTGGAACGCATACTCACCGGCAACATACTTTCTTTTGCCAAAGGCATTGATTGGCATATTGAAAAAGACACAACGGTGAAAATTTTAGATATAAAACACAGCAATACCCTGTCGTTAAAACGCAAGAAAGTGTTAGGCTTTGACCTCACATTTCGCAGCAATGTGTTCCTGCCCAATTTTATAGGGTTAGGTAAAAGTGTTAGTATTGGGTTTGGGACTGTTAAGCAATTTGGGAATAATTAGGAACTAAAAAAATTACATCTATGAGCAAAAAATATTTATACGGAGCCTCAGTACAGGGCATTCAAAGTTTCATTTTTGAAACCAACAAGTTGAAAGAAATTGTTGGGGCAAGTCAGTTAATTGACAATATTAACGATAAAGAATTTATAAACTTCTTCAATGGAAGAACCAAAAAATCATACAATTCTAATAATGTCATTATAAATGCAGCAGGAAATATTAAATATATTTTTGATTCAAAAGAAGACTGTGAAAAAATTGTAAGAGAATTTCCGAAACATATAAGCAACTATGCACCTGGAATTACAATTAGTCAGGCAGTACAAGTAATGTCCGATGATTTAGAAACCGATATATATGAACTGGAGAGAAAACTTAAAACGCAAAGAAATAAAGCTCAAATGCCTGTTGATATTGGTTTTATGGGCTTAGAAAGAGCAAGAAAAACAGGTAAGGTTGCAATAGATACAAATAAAGACGGATTTATTGATAGCGGAACTTTAGCAAAAACAGAACTACCTAAGAATGATACATTAAGCTTGTTTAAAAAATTTACAAAAGAAAATATAACAGAAAAAAATGTCCCTTTCGATATTGAAAAAATCACAGGCAAAGCTGAAAATTCATGGCTTGCTGTAATTCACGCTGACGGAAATGGTTTGGGTAGTGTATTACAAAATATGGCAAAAGGAATTAAAGCTTCAAAAGAGTTTGAAAATGGAAATGCACAGCAAAGAAATAACTTGCAAAAAGAAGTTTTTAATAAATTCTCAAAACAATTAAAGGCAGCCACTGAAAAAGCGGCACAAATAGCTTTCTCAGAAATTGTTAAAATTGACAAAAACAATATCTATCCTTTTCGCCCTGTTGTTTTAGGTGGCGATGATTTAACGGTAATAATTCGTGCTGATTTGGCTTATGATTTCACAAAAATATTTTTAAGAGCTTTTGAAAGAGAAACAGAAACACATTTTAAGGAATTAAACGAATACAGACTTAGCAAACTAACAGCTTGTGCCGGAATTGCCTATATAAAAGATAAATATCCGTTCCATTACGGTGTGCATCTCGCTGAAAGCTTAGTAAAAGAAGCCAAAAAGTTTTCTAAAGAAGAAGTAAGAAAAAATGCCAAAGAGCTTGCACCCTCAAGTATAGCATTTTACAAAGTACAATCTTCATTTACTGATGATCTAAAAGATATGAAGGCGAGAACACATTATGCAGATGCTTCTAAAGTGAGTTTTGACTATGGACCTTATTTATTAGAGAAAAAAGGAGATTTTGCAAATGTTGGTGAATTAGATAAATTACTTGATGAATTAAAGGGATTTGCAACCAAAGATTCTAAAGGTATTTCAAAACTTCGTC
>JAYEIA010000009.1:0-18450 GCA_034659855.1 Bacteroidota bacterium | reverse complement strand
ATAGTACACTACGATAAAGACTTGCTCCTGTCTTTGCAATTTTGTATCCTGATTGAATTGAAGTACCAGATTGTCTGTAAATTGGATTAAGTACAAATTACTACAAACACCTGATAATCAAATTATGGGTCAGGATTTCTGTATTTACAAGATTTTCCAAAAATGGTGTTTTCGGAGTGGACTTAAAGTTAATAGATTGAAAATCAAGGATTAAACATTTTATGCTTTTATTGTAAATGATTAATTATGAGCAACTTAACTTTATAAGTTTCAACTTTATAACTTTTTAGACTGCACTCATAGTTAATTTCTAATACTGATTTATCGAATTCTGCCCAGAGCAACCTTCACTCTTTTCATGGCTTCGATGATGTTACTCGTAGAAGCGGCATAAGAAAATCTGATACATTCCGGGTTTCCGAATGCTATTCCGGGAACAGTGGCCACATGAGCTTCATTTAGTAGGTACATACTTAGATCCGAGGAGTTTTTGATAGAAATATATGTATCTGAACGCCCGTAATAACTGCTCACATCCGGGAATGCATAAAAGGCTCCTTGCGGAACATTGGCTATTAATCCGGGAATTTCTTTTAACGATTTTACAATCAGGTCTCTTCGTTTTTGAAAAGCTGCATTCATACCAAGCGTATAGACGTTATCTTTCGTTAGTGCGGCATAAGCTGCTCGTTGAGAGATAGAACTTGCGCAGGAGGTATATTGCCCTTGCAGTTTTATGCTCAGGTCGGCAATCCATTGAGGAGCAGCCATATATCCGAGTCTCCAACCGGTCATGGCGTATCCTTTAGACATTCCGTTGATGACAATTACCCGGTCTTTAATAAAATCAAACTGAGCAATGGATTCATGCTTCCCTACATAATTTATGTGCTCGTATATTTCATCGGACACCACGTGTACTTTAGGGTGTTTTTCTATAACTTTAGCTAAAGCTTCCAGTTCTTTGTATGAATAAACACTGCCGGAAGGGTTTGACGGCGAGCTGTACAACAGCGCTCTTGTTTTGGGTGTAATGGCATTTTCGAGCTGCTCGGCGGTTATTTTGTAATCATTTTTAATAGTTGTTTTTATGAAAACATTTTTGCCGTGGGCCAAATTATCAATTTCGGCATAGCTTACCCAGTAGGGGGTGGGAACAATAATTTCATCACCCTCATCAATTAAAGTAAGGAGGGTGTTAGCCAAAGCTTGTTTTGCTCCGCTTGACACCACAATTTGTTTTTTATGATAATCCAAATTATTCTCTCGCTTAAGCTTATCAACAATAGCTCCGCGCAATTTGGAATAACCGGCAACCGGCGTATAAAATGTATAATTTCTTTCAATGGCTTCAATAGCCGCTCTTTTGATATGCTCCGGTGTCGGAAAATCGGGTTGCCCAATACTCAAATCAATAATATCTATACCCTTTTCTTTGAGCTCTGTACTTCGTTTTGCCATTTCCAGAGTTTGTGAAACGGATATGCGCTTAATTCTACTTGATATAAATTCCATCAGTTGAAATTTTTTTAGTTTACAAGAAAAAAAATAAGTTATAAAAGAGATAATTATATTCTAAGTGCATTTCTGTCTATAGTCTGTTTGTCAGCACTTTACCGTAAAAATATTGACTTGATTATGGGTTGAATTTATCCGCTCTTTTAAATGTATATTTTCTCCGATTTATTCGTCAAATGTTATAATTTTTTTTGGATTATCAAAGATGTTTCAAAACTTTGTGCCTATAAAATATAATTATTATCAGAACAATAATTTTGCATGTCAAATGATATAAAATGGCTAATTATGATTGATTTAATTCCTAAATACTTATTTTTACAAATCATATAATTAATGAAATGATATACCATGGATAAAACAAAACTTTTGCGATCAGTTTTTTCGGGCGGAGCAGTTCTGGCAGCTATTTTTATTGTTTACGGAATGTTGCTTTATGTTCTTGAAGTCAACTATTTTAGTATCGGGTTCGGCATATTGAACTTTGTAATTATGGCGGTTATTTTTGCTTCCGTGATGTTGGTCTTCGGCAAAAAAATACGGAATACGCTTTTTGAAGGCTACATGTCTTATGGGCAGGCATTTGCTTATACACTTGCCCTTGGTATTTTGGGCGGTGTTTTTATTGCGATTTTTAACTTTTTCTTTTATGAATTTGTAGATCTGTCGTATCTTGATAACCAGGCCAGTGAGTTTTTGTATAAGATGGAACAAAGAGGGTTGTCTGAAGAACAACTTCAAGACATCAGAGAGAAGGTCAGCAAAGAACTTCATGGCCCCTCATGGAAAAAATCACTGAAAGGCCTGATGAATAACTCTATAATAGCCGTAATATTTTCATTAATTATTTCCATTTTTGTAAAACAAAATAAAGCCTACGAGGCTTCGGAATTATAGAAACAACTAAAATGTATATTGATTTATGGATATATCAGTAGTCGTTGCATTGCTCAACGAAAAAGAATCTTTGCCTGAACTTACCGAGTGGATAGTTCGGGTAATGACTGAACATAAGTTTTCTTATGAAATTGTTTTTATAGATGACGGCAGCAACGACGGTTCTTGGGAAGCAATAAATGAGTTGGCTGAGACTAATTCAAATATAAAAGCCGTAAAATTTAATCGCAATTACGGAAAATCAGCGGCCTTGCATATCGGCTTCGGTAAAGCTCAGGGAGATGTTGTAATAACCATGGATGCCGACTTGCAGGACGACCCTGAAGAAATTCCCGAATTGTATGATATGATTATGACAGAGGGCTACGATTTAGTTTCAGGCTGGAAGAAAAAACGCTACGACCCGGTATTATCGAAGAATATTCCCAGCAAATTATTTAATGCTACCGTACGAATGGCCAGCGGAATTAAACTGCATGATTTTAATTGCGGATTGAAAGCGTATAAAAAATCAGTTGTAAAGTCGATAGAAATTTACGGCGATATGCATCGCTTTATTCCTATTCTGGCTAAAAAAGCCGGGTTTACAAATATTACCGAAAAAGTGGTGAAGCATCAACAACGCAAATACGGACAATCAAAATTTGGTATCAGCAGATTCATTCATGGTTTTCTTGATTTGATTTCTGTTATGTTTATTACAAAATTCGCAAAGAAACCGATGCATTTTTTCGGAACGATAGGCTCGTTTAGTTTCTTAATAGGGTTTGGAATATTGGTTTATTTTTCAATGGGGAAAATATTTTTTAATCAGTATAACATGACCGATCGCCCGTTGTTTTATTTGGGTTTGCTCACCGTAGTTTTTGGTTCTTTGATGTTTGTTACGGGCTTTTTGGGCGAATTAATATCTCGTGCATCAACCGAGCGAAATCATTACTTGATAGAGGACGACTTGCATTTCTGATTTTCCTCCCGATTTTATCGGCAAAATTAAAAATTGATATAATTTAATTACAATTCCTCGCCGGTACGAGCTTGCAGCTCGTACCTTCTTCAACAAACACAGATGCGAGTTAAGAAAAACATCAATTATTAAATATAAATTTCATAATCCCGAAGGAATTTATTTTGTTAGTTTTGCAATGGGATACGAGCTACAAGCTCGCACCGGCGGGGCTTAAAATTTTGCTGTAACAGATATTAATTCGTAAAAGTCCATCGTACCCCGAATTTAAACATCCTGTTGTTTATCGGGTATTGGTTTACTGAGTAATATACCTCTTTCAGAATATTGGAGTTTACATGTATAAATTTAATAAAAACCAGTACATTTTTTTTAATTCGAGCATTGGCAAATACTGAGGCCATGGGATAGTTTCCGGAGTAGATCTCATTTTCATAATAAAACATACCATGTCCCGGCATAAAGCTGTAGGGTTTATATTGTGTACTGTATTCTATATCAAAACCGACATACATTTTCAGTGCATTTTTAACATCTACTTGTATGGTGGTGGAATGGTAAGCCGCCAATTCGGGCAGATTAATAATGTCGGGATTCGAAGATTTTTGCCAGCTTAATTCATTAATAAAGTGAATTTTGTTGATGTGAAAATCCTTTTTAATTGTGGCACTATAAACAAATATAGGCTCCTTATACTGTGACGGCAAAGCGACCGAGGAAAAAAATGTATAATTTTGCAAACTACTTGCCTTGGTGTTGAGTTCAAATTTATACTGTGGAATAGTAAATGAGATTTCAGCGTTAGCATGTATTTCGTTGTCGAAATCATTTTCCCACCTGAAGTGATTGGAGTAGTATGTATTGAAAAAATAATCGGGTTTTGAGTTGTTGTATCTCAAGGCTAATCGGAGATGTTTTTTTGTGCTGTCGCCCAGCTCTTTTGAAATAATTGCAATTGCTTTATGGTCGCCTGCTCTGTAGCCCGTAAAATAGTATTCTGCTTTCAGGTCATATTGCAGCCCTCGAGAAGTTTGAGGTTTATACAAACTTCCGGAGAGTTTTGTATCAAAAAATGAATTCATATTTTTCAAGAAAATATACTCCTTAAAATTGTTATAGGATTTAAATATTCCGGAAGCATTGAGGTCAAAACCGAATTTTCGTTTTTTAACAAATGCCGGCTCGCTGTGAAGGGAAACCGAATTTTCTAAGGTTTTCAGAAATATTGAATCTTTGGTTTGGTCTTTTTGAATATAAAAATTTGTATAATATCCGTTTTCAAAACTTTGGGCATCTATATATATTCTTTGATATCCGTTTCCGGAGATAAAGTGAGAAAGTTTTACAGTCGGGATGAGTGTTTCAATGGATGTATCATTCTTATATTCGGTGATTGTTTTTCCGATACGATACTCCTGGAGTACAAAGAAATGACTGTTTTTGAGGACAGTAGAAGCACTGGAAAGATGTGTTTCCGGAGAATTCAAATCTACAAAGCCCGTGTCTATAATTCCGCCGTTATTTTGAACTTCAATTTTGTTTAAATCAATTGCTGCAAATAGGGAGTATTTTTCGGTGATATAATTTGAGTTAAATATCAAATACCGATTTTTTGCCAATTGATTGGGGTATTGCCCGGCAGAATTGAGCAGGTTAAAATCAAAGGTGAAATTTAAGTTGGGTGTAATGTTCCGGCTATGAATAAACTCAATGGTTTGTTCGTCAATCTCTTTGGTCGCAGAGGTGTGTTTGACAGCAGTGAACGGTTTTCTTGTATTATAAAAATTTACATCTACAGGTTTTTTGATATTATATCTGTACGATTCATTGAATATAAATTCTGAATCGTAGGTATAAGCCCGGTCATGAAAGATATTAGAAATAGTTGGTAAGCCGTTATTCCCTAATTGCGACGATGAAATAGAATAATTTTGAGACAGTCTTGAAAAATGAAATTTAGCAAAATTACTGTCCCGTTTTATTGTTTGCGTATTATGAAGATCGGTTATTTGTTTAATTAGAAGAACATTCATTGAGGTATCTACCCTTTTTATGTTTTGTGCATGGGAGACTCCGAAGTGTAGTACCTGTATAAGTGTGGCAAAGAGATACAGAAAAAAGTTCCGTGTTGTCATGAATAAAATTTTAACAAAAATAATAAAAACACAGCATACCGGCAATTCCTATTGGCTGAGAAAAGATTAAAAAAGCTTAAAGTTTATACTTTGCTTTTAAATTCAGAAAAAGTTCAACAGATTTTTTCTTTTCTTCATCGTAGGCATAGCTGATATCTTTCTCAAGGTATTCCTTTAATCGTTCGGCAGTTATGTATTGGTTGTCGGCATATTTTTTGGTTACCGTATCAATATTTTGTAAACCGAATGTCAAGGCCTTGTTAAATTTTTCGGTAAAATCGGCGGAGATTTTTTTATTTGCTGCCCATACCGCAAAAGTAAAGGCCAATCCGGTATGCTTTTTCCATTCTTCGGATAAGTCGTAGATGTATTTGAATGGTTTGGGCAAATTAAATGTTCGGTCGCCAATAATTACCCCTCCCGTATTTCCTTTTATTTCTGACTCATAGCCTTTTTTTCCGTGTTGATATTTTGGAGAACTGTGCCAAAACTCTTTGTCTAATATTTTGCAAAGCGTTACTGAGGTTCCGGATTGATAATCCAACAAAATAGTCTCCATATTATGCAACGGAACTTGACTAACCAAAAGTACTGTTTTTACTTTTCCGTTGGCTCCTATACAGTAGTCAGAAATAATTCTTCCGGATTTAACATTCGGCAGCTCCGCCACGGGAATGAGACCAATATCTGTTTGTCCGGTTTTGAGCTTGTCGGCACAAGCAGACGGAAAATCTTTAGTGGCTTCAAATAAGTTTGAAAAATTGTTATAATTCTCCAATCCAAAAGTAAAGGGTAATGAGTTAAGATAGGATACAATTGATATTTTTAGTTTTTCCATGCTTTTTTGTTAACAACAATGCTAATCATTTTTCACGACAAAGGTATAAAAAGAACGAAATACTGTGAATATTGCTCCGGTATTTTTTGGCGGCTTTGTTTTGTTATAGCTGTATGGTTTAAGCTTCACCTTGATTTGCTTCAAACAATTGTCGTCGGATGGGCTTATACACCTATATTCCAAAACTTTAAATTTATAAGCAAATATACTCCGGAAGACCATCTATTTGTGCTGTAGCTTTGTAGTAAACAAACATTAAAAAACACAGAGTCATGAAAAATATAATCAAACAATCAATTTTAGTAGTTTCAATTTTATTGCAAACAGCGGGTATTTTCGGAAATGATTTTTCTGCATTCCCTCCACACAAGAAACCCGGAGATGGTTATGAGAAGAGCAGAAGAAGCAAAACAATTAAAATGAGCAGGGACGATTTCTACGATATAAAACGAACAATGCATGCCGGAAGAAATTACTACATTTCAGTAGAAGGCAGAAATAAACTTGGAAATGTTCAGTTTAGGGTACGAAATGTTGAGACCAATGAAATAATGTATGATAATTCAGCATTCGGCTTTTCTGAAGAGGTTATACTTTATAACGATGTAAAACAAAAAGTAGTTATTGAAATAATAACAAAGCCCTGCTACTTTGAAGAGAGTAAAGAACTGAAAGTAAAATTGTCTTTCGCAAATAAAAAGATAAAGGATTATGAAAACTTTAACTATTATAACGCTACTGATTTATACGTTGTCAAGTAATGTGTTTTCTCAGACTGTTGCAGATTTTTCATCTGATGTAACTCAAGGATGTACTTCTGTTGAGGTAAATTACGAGAATAATTCAAGTCCCGGAGAGGCGGGTACCTACCATTGGGATTTTGGCAATGGTCAAAGTTCCACATTATTTGAACCTACCGTAGTTTACAGTTTTCCGGGAACATATAATGTAACGCTTACAGCATCTTATGCCGGAGATACAGATATATTATTAATTGAGAATTTTATTACTGTATTTTCGAGTCCTGAAGTTAATATAGGTGTTGAGAATGAAAGTACCGGATGTGTGCCTCTATATGTTCAGTTTCGCGATGAATCTATCCCGGCCGAAGGAAAAATAATTTCCTGGTATTGGGATTTTGGAGACGGAATAACTTCAACAGAACAAAACCCCGGAAACATCTATACTCATGCCGGAGATTATTCAGTAACACTATCAATAAACGATAATAATGGTTGTTCTGCATCCGGTGTATACGGACAATTAGTATCTGCCTACAAACCAAATGCTGAGTTTTTGGGCTCCCCGTTAGTTACTTGTCAATCTGAGTTAGAAGTCAACTTTTACAATAATTCAACCGGAGAAGGTAATTTAACTTACACCTGGGATTTTGGGGACGGAGAATCATCGACTGAGGAGAATCCGGTCCATTTTTACGATTCTAATGATTTTTATGATGTACAACTCATCACTGAAGACGAAATGAATTGTAAAGATACTCTGATTAGGCAGTCTTATGTTGAGATGTCAGGCGTAAACTCAGCCTTTGATGTTGAAAGAGATACCGTTTGCAGAGAGGAAACTATAGTTTTTGAAAACCTTTCAGAGTATGCCTACTCCTGCGAATGGTCTTTTGGCGACGGCACAACATCTACAGCATTTAGTCCCACTCACAGCTATTCTGAGGCCGGAGATTATGAAGTCGTTCTTGTTGCAGAGCATTTATACAGTTGTAAAGATACATTTAGAATGACAATCAATGTGGAGTCCGTTAAGTCAGATTTTTCTGTTAGCGAGGACTTTTCTTGTTCTTTACCGGCAAGTGTCAGTTATATAAATAATTCCGAAAATGCAAACAGTTATTTGTGGTTGTTCGGCAACGGAGCATTCTCCAACGAAGTCAACCCTGTGATTGAGTATACTTCGGCCGGAACTTTCTCAGATACTTTAATTGCAATAAGTGAACATGGTTGTGTAGATACATTGGTTGTTGACAGTAGTTTCTCGGTTACAATTCCGCGAGCATATTTTACACCCAATATCTATACAGATCCGAGGAGTACTAAAGGTTGTGCCCCTTTAACCGTAAATTTTGAGAACCGATCCGGTTATAATACACCGCATGATGAAATTAAATCGTTTCATTGGACATTCGGAGACGGAGAAAGTAGTTTGGAAGAGGATCCCTCTCATACATTTACAGATGTAGGTACTTTTTTGACTGAGTGTTATGTTGAAACCGAAATGGGCTGCACATCTTCTCCATTCTATGTCGAGATAAGAACCGGCACTGAGCAGAATGCAGATTTTTATAAAGAATCATCTGATACCGTATGTGCTACAGAAGAAATACAGTTTGTTGACATTTCCGAGGATACCACACTTATTAATGAATGGTACTGGTCTTTTGGCGACGAAAAATTTTCTTCAAAACAAAACCCGACTCATCAATATGTGGATACCGGTGCTATGGAGGTTGTGTTGCAAGTTTTTTACAACGGTTGTATGGCCTATGAACAGAAACAAGGATATGTATATATTAAAGGACCCATTTTAGACATTAAGACAGAAAAAGCATGTGATAAACCCTACGATATTACCTTCTTAACCAATGAACTTGGTGCCGAAAATGTAAATTGGGATTTTGGAGACGGGTCAGGAATAATTAGCCAACACAATGAAATAACTCATACATTTCCCGAGAATAAAGATTATACCGTTCTGGTGACTGCCGAAAATTCTGATATGACATGCTCATTTAGTCAAGAATTGATTGTTGGAGTCAGGGATATTAAAGCAGATTTTAGTTTAGATAATGATATAGGTTGTACCGGTATGAAAATTAATGTAAATACTCGCGGAATGTGTCAGGACGAGGTCATGTTTTTTGACCAAGGAGCCATGGGGAAATATCGTTGGGATTTTGACGACGGAACTTCACTGATCACACTTGACCCGGATACATCACACATATATATGCAAAGCGGAAAACATGACATAACTTTAACGGTACAAGATATGTATGGCTGTCAAGATAAAATGACTAAAAGAGTAAGAGTGTTTCAACCTGATCCGGAGTTTTCAGTAGACAGCACTGAGGGCTGTATGCCCATGACGGTATCATTAAATAATGAGAGTGAATCCGATACAACTATTTTGGATTATCAATGGGTATTTGGTGATGGTACAAATTCAACAGAAGTATCACCGGACCACACATATACTGCATTCGGCATGTATGATGTGAGCTTAACAGTAACCGACGCTTTGGGTTGCATAAACAGTATTCAAAAAGAGGAATTTATTAAAGTCTTAAATCCTATACCCGAATTTTATGTTAATGACAATGTGATTTGTATGGGAGACCTCAGTGAATTTACACCCATAGATACTTCAGAAATAGTTAATTACCATTGGGACTTTGGCGACGGAACTTCTTCCGATGAAGCATTTCCTACGCACGCCTACGAATATGCCGGAGTGTACGATGTCTCTTTGTCAGTGTTAGATTTACACGGTTGTGATTCAACTATTTTTAAAACAAGCCTGGTTGATATCAAGGACTTTCCGGAGCCTCAGTTCGAATCTTCGGTCAACTCCTCAGAATGTTATCCTGCTCATATAACCTTTTCAGATACAACAAATGCAAATACCACTATTGATTGGTACTGGGAATTCGGCGACGGACAAACCTCTTCACATCTACAAAATCCGGAACATATATATACTACACCCGGAAAATTTGACGTAAGTTTAAGCCTTACCAATGAGAACCAATGCGTTGGCACACTTAACAAAAGTGAATACATAGATATTCAAGGGCCGTATGCAACCATTAATGCTCCCGATACTGTTTGCAGAAATGAAGAAGCCGTATTTATTGCCGAAAACCGGTCAGATGTATATGAGCTGGAATGGATTTTTGGCGACGGATACAACTCTCCTGAGGATACAGCTTATCACGCCTATGACAGAATAGGCTATATAAACCCGGTATTATTACTGAAAAGCGATGATTTTGGAACCTGTGATATATTTATAACGGATACATTATATATTCCGGCGTTAACTCCGACCATAAATTCGCTCAATGGTACTTTCTCCGGCTGTGAACCTTATACTTTGCAAGTGAGCAATACTTGTGATGATGCAGACAGCCGAATGTGGGAACTTAATCAAGGAGTTTTTTCAACATCTTCAGAAGCGTTTTACACAATCAATGATGCCGGAGTGTATACCTTGGGACTTACTTTGTACAATGATTTTGGCTGTTCAGACTCCGCAGAACTTCTTGTTGAAGTATTTTCATTGCCCGAAATAGAGGCTATGGAAGATACGCTTCTTTGTCGGGGTGAAAGTGTTGTATTATCAGCAAGCGGAGGAGAAAGTTACAGCTGGACTCCGGATACTTATTTGGAACAGCCCGAAGCAAATTTCCCGACCGGTTTTCCCGAGAATACAATAAATTATTATGTACAAGGGACAGACAGTAATGGCTGCATAAATCAAGATTTTGTTAATATTAGAGTACAACAAAAACCGGAAGTTTATTTAACCGATACGACCATAATTATTGGAGAAAGTGTCATTTTTAATGTTCCTGATTCGGGCATCAAATCTTACAGCTGGTTTCCTGATTATCAAATTGATTGCACAAGTTGCGACTCGGTTACGGTACAGCCGTTAGAGACCACAACATACGATGTATCAGTAACAGATACTTCCTCTTGTTTTACTGAAACATTTAGCGCATTTGTAAATGTTCGAAGAGAATATTCCATTGATGTTCCGACCGCATTTACCCCAAATAACGACGGGGTTAATGATATAATCTTTGTGAAGGGATGGGGTATGGATCGCTTAGTGAATTTTACAATATATAACCGCTACGGAGAAATAGTATATCGTTCTACAGACAAGAATGAAGGCTGGGACGGGACATATGGCGGGAAAGCACAGCCCGTAGGAACATATATCTTCAAGGCTTCTGTAATGACTTATGACGGAGATGTGTTGCATAAAAACGGAACAATTAAACTTTTAAAGTAAACATGATGAGATATAAAAGATACATTATTGTAATAGGCCTTTTGATTGGAATCATTTTTACAAGCCATGGGCAAGATATACATTTTTCAAAATTTTATTCTGCTCCCATGATTTTGAATCCGGCAAATACAACAAACTATCACGGGAATTGGAACGTGATAACAAATTACCGAAAACAGAACTTGGGTAGTATAAGCCACTATATTACATCCATCGGTGCATTTGACATGCCGGTGTATATTAAAAAGAGAAGGGCCGGATTGGGAGTCATTTGGGTAAACGATAAATCCTCAGATAATACGTTTTCGGTAAATAAATTGTTTCTGAGTTCAGCATATTTTGTCAGGCTTTCAAACAAGATGTATTTGCACATGGGTATGCAAGTTGGATACGTTCATAAGCAACTTGATCAAACAGTGCTTTCTTTTCCCGAGCAATTTGATATGACCTCGGGGAGCTTTAATTCAAACCTGGCTAATCATGAGAACTTTTCAGACTATACGTTTTCATATTTAGACTTGAACTGGGGACTTATTTGGAGTTATAAGTTTGAGCAGTTTTACTCAGAAACCGGATTTTCCATGTTTCATGCCAACAGGCCTAAAGAATCGTTTTTTGATAATGCCGAATACATGAATCCGAGATATGTAGGGCATATATATCTGAACAAACTATTGACAACTCATTTTTATGTAAAGCCAAAAGTTTTATATGTATTTCAAGGCAAGGCCTCGGAATTTCTTGCCGGGAGTCATTTGGGAGTAACCATTTCAAATACCGAGTACATTAATGATTTTAACGTGGGAGTTTATTTTAGAGGCGGACTGAACAGGAATCCTAATGCATTAATCTTTACAACAGGCATCGGGTATTCCAATTTTGATATTTCACTGAGTTATGATCTTGACTATTTGGGCGGAGAATATAATCTTGGAGCTACAAATTCATTCGAAATTTCGATTGCTTTTAAACGACCGGTGACAGATATTAAAGAAAAATCAATTCCTTGTACTTTATTTTAATTCTACAATTATGAAAAATATACTATTTGCAGTCTTTTTTATATCATTATTTTTAAGCAGTCGGGGGCAAGAAAATGCGTTGACTGATCTTAAAGATTGGGAACTTCTCGGATATGCCGAAAGTGCTGTCAGATACGGCGATCCGTATTCTGCAATTGATTATTACAGCGTATATTCTAAAAGAAATACCGATGACTTTGAAATTTCGTTTAAGTTAGGACTTCTGTATTTTAATATCGGCGATTATCAGTCGGCCCAACCTATATTTTACAAGGTATATAAAAACAAACCGAAGACCTATCCGGAAGCTTTATTCCGTTATGCACAAACTCTCAAATATGAACATAAGTTGGATAGTGCCAAACATTATTTTTTCATTTATAAGACTGAATTCATGGCCTATGAACCCAAAACAGTATTCAAGTACAGAAAAAAATATCTGGAACTTGAGATGCAGAGTTTCTCCCGGAAGTATAATCAACACCGGAATATCGGCAACCTAAAAGTAAAATTACTGAATTCAACGGTAAATTCTTTTAATAAAGACTTTGCACCGATAATTTTGAATGACACGTTTTTTGTCTATTCTTCAATATTGACGGATTCGATAATCAGATGTGAAACCTACGACCAACCCAAGTCATCTTTGTCAAAGTTTTACGGAGCCAAGCGATCATCGGATGAATGGCTGGGTGGGGCAGATGTACCTGAACCCTTTAAAAATATTGAAAACAAAAATACTTCAGGCGGCGTTTTTTCCGGGGATAAGAAAAGATTTTATTATAGTGCAAGTAAAAGTGATGAATATGGAAATATTGAGAGCAGCCTCTATGTTCGCAAATATGACAACGAGGCTTGGTCAGCTCCTGAAAAGCTTGACAATAAAATAAATATACCCGGAACAATTTCAACACAACCAACCATCGGAAGCTGTTATGATAAAGACTTAGAAGTGATTTACTTTGTTTCAAACAGGAAAGGAGGAGTAGGGGGAAGTGATATCTGGTACACCGTGTACAATGTTTGGGAGCATAAATACACCGAGCCCGTAAACGCAGGTGCTCACCTGAATACACCTTGGAATGAGCTATCTCCTTTTTGTGTAGAAGGTTCTGATATAATGTACTATAGTTCCGATGGTAAAGTTGGTAATGGAGGAGTTGATATTTATAAAGTCCACGGAAGTTTGGTCTCTTGGGCAGCATCGGAAAATATAGGAAAACCCTATAACTCTCCTTATAATGACTTCGATTATGTTCCTAAATCCGACAATAAAGGTGCTTTTTTAGTTTCAAACCGAGCCGAGGGCGATAATTTATATGCCCCCCACTGTTGCTATGATATTTTTGAAATAATAAAAAATGAGAGCTCTGATGTTTATATTACAGGACGAGTAACTGCCTTGGATAATGATAATTTGCAAAATTTTGTTTACGGCGGAAGGAATATAAAACTTACGCCTCAAAAAACCATTCCCCCGAACTTATTTGTAGAGTTGCTGTCCAAAGACGGCAATCGAAGTATAAGTAGGGATACCATCAAGAGTACTGAGGAGTTTAAAGTTAAAGCCGAAAAAGGAGAAGACTATTTATTAAATATCAGTGCGGATGGTTTTCAAACTTTAACAAGAGAGCTCTCAATCAAAGATCAGCAGACACGCATAGTATTTACCGATTCGCTTACAATTATTCCGGTTAAAAGCCAACTGGTTTCAATTAAAGATATCTACTTTGAGTATGGGCAACATGAACTGACAGAGGAATCTATGCTGTTTTTGGATACTACCGTTGTTCCGTTTCTTCGGCGTTCATCCGAATTAGTCTTGGAGGTTGCTGCACATACTGATATTAAAGGATCGGTAAATTACAATTTGGTGTTATCAAAGAAAAGAGCTGAAAGTGTAGTAAATTACCTTGTTTCTAAGGGAGTGAAAAGAAGTAGGTTTTTGATAAGAGGCTATGGAGAATCAAGACCGAAATACACCGACAATGACGCCGGAAACCGTAGAATCGATTTTAAAATTTTAGGATATGCCAACCGGAAAGATTGATTTAGAATCGCATTTTTGAGGCAATGTTTTTTTATAAACCGTAATTTTTTATGTTATGTCAAAGACAATTTTAGTTGTAGAAGATAATGAAAAACTCAGGAAAGAAATCGTTGAGTTTTTGATAATGGAGAACTATGATGCCAAAGAAGCCTCTGACGGCAAAGAGGGATATAAAATGGCTCTTGCATCCCAACCTCATTTAATAATATCAGATATTATGATGCCAATTTGGGATGGTTATAAAATGTATGAAAAATTGAGAAAAAACCCACTCACAGACATTATTCCGATAATTTTTCTTACGGCATTAACATCCGAAGAAAAAGTGCGTATAGGAATGAACTTAGGGGCTGATGATTATTTAAAGAAACCGATCTCGTTAGATGCTCTTTTGCAGGCAGTTGAGAGTAAAGTGAAATTGTACAACGAACGAAAAAATAAGTTCGATAAAATGGCGATAGAACTAATGAAACACTTTAATCATGAACTTCGAACTCCCTTAACTGCAATTCTTGGGTATTCTGAAATTATGATCAATTCTAACGAAGAACTTAGCAGTACGGATATTAAAGAATATGCAAAAGCCATAAACAGTAGTGGTACAAGGTTATTTGAATTAGTCAAAAAGTATTTGCTGTATTCTGAATTAGAGACGGTTAAATTAGAAAATTCCGAGAATAAAAATTCCGGCAATGCACTTAAAAAAATATCCTTGCAGCCCTTGTTCGAGCAGGTAATAATTGAGTGTATCCCGGAGTCAAGAGAAAAGGATATTAAAGTGAATTTTGGTAATTCACAAATTATTACTGTTGAAAAATATATAAAAGCTGTAATTAAGGAGTTGTTGGAAAATGCCGAAAAATATTCTAAAGAAGGTGATATTATAAGAATCAGCGAAAAAGATCTCGACGGAAAGACAACAATTGAATTTTATAATGAAGGCTATGGTCTCATACCCGAAAAAGCAGATCGTTTACAAGCATATATCCAAAATGATGAAGAAGATAATGCTTGTAACGGTACCGAAATTGGTCTGGCAATTGTAAAGCAAGTTGTTCACCTTTTTAACGGAGAATGCTATATTGATTCAAAACCCGGCAAATATTTTAAAGCAACTCTTATTTTTGACAAAGAAATCCATTGACTTAGAATGTTGCTTTTAAAAACTGTCACAGGCAAGTAGATGGTGAACGATTGGGAATATATATTTATGAGTTACTCGCCCAAAGATTTATAACCGGGAGTTAAAATACTCAACAAATAAGTATAAATACCTATTCTTATTCTCGGTGATTTCATATCTTTGTAAAAAGGAGTTGTTATGAATAAAAAAATAAAGATATTATATTTGGCAGACAATGCTGCCGATGTTCATTTGGTTGAGCAAGTGCTTAGAAAGTCTAAATACAACTTCACCATTAAGCCTGTTAACAATAAAATTGACTTTACCAACAGCTTGAAAAATGAACCCTGTGATTTGATATTTGCAGATTCTAATTTGGCCGGTTTCAAAGGTATGCAAGCATTAAATCACAGTAAAAAGCTCAAGCCGAAGATTCCGTTTATCTTAATCACAGACGTACTCGATGATAAAACCCTTGTAAACTTTATTGACGAAGGAGTATGGGATTATGTTTTTAAAGATAAGCTTTTAAGACTAATTTCAACTGTAGCAAATGCATTAAAAATAAAGAAAAAAGAGGAGAGTTTAATAAGTGCCCTTGTAAAAATAGTAGAAATTATGAAAGAATATCGGTTTCTGCATGAGAATGTAACTGATATGCTCTTGAGTTATGATGATTCTACAAAACGAATACTGAAATGTAATAAAACATTTTTGAAAACAACCGGCTATTCTGAAGCTGAAATTTATAATACCTTGTTTTCTAAGCTAATTCCAAGATTAGAGTTTCAAACAACATTAGTGGGTTATTTTAAAACGTTAAAAAAAAGTGGGATTTCCGATGATTATTCGACACGGCTTATTAAAAAGGACAATACAAAAATGTACTGTAGTTTGATGTCAAAAGTTAATGAGGATAATACCGTTGATGTTGTGCTTAGAGATTATTCCCACACTAAAAAACATGAAAATGAGCGCTTAAAATTCTTAGAGGTTTTCGACAAGGGAATATATGAAAAGTATATCATTAACAGCTATTCTTTGAAAATGGAATATGCAAATAAAACAGCATTAGCAAAACTGGGTTATTCTTTTTCTGAAATAAAAAATATCACGTTTGCCGATATTCAACCGGAATACTCTGTGTCTGAGATTTTCGATATCGTGCAAAAATTAGAAGAAAACGAAGAACTTCCCTTGAAATATTTTACGACTCAAAAAAGTAAGAGCGGAGAGACCTACCCGGTAGAAGTGGTATTGCAGAAGACCAAGCGAGGTGGTTATAATATCATTTTGGCCTTTGTGACCGATATTACTAACACTATTTATAATGAAAAGATAATGACGCAATTGGAGACCGTAGCTGCACAAAGTCCGGTGTCCATCGTAATTACCGATAAGGAGGGGGCCATTGAATATATTAATCCTGCATTCTCTAAAATAACCGGCTACAGTTTTGAGGATGTTGTGGGAAAAAATCCAAATATTTTACAATCCGGCACACACACAGCTGAGTATTATAAAGAGATGTGGGATACGGTCTTGAGAGGTGAGGTCTGGAAAGGTCAGTTTCGGAATAAGAAGAAAACCGGAGAAATTTTTTGGGAGGAGTCGGCTATAAGTGCAATAAAAAATAAGAGCGGTGACATTACAGGAATAGTTGCAGTTAAAAATGACATTACGAAAAGAAAAAGAATTAATGAGAAACTCAGACGATCAGAGGCGCATTACAGACAGTATTTTGAAAACTCTGTGCTTGGGCTGTATGTTTCTGATATGGATGGGGTTCTAATTCGTGCCAATGAATCACTTTATACGCTTTTGGGATACCAAACTCTTGAAGAGATGAGGGAGAGCAGTTATCTTAATACAAATCAGTATAATTTTTACAGAAGAGAATTTATGGCTGAATTGTTAAAAAATGGGACAGTTTCATCCTATGAATGGGTATGGCTTGATAAAAGTGGTAAACAAATATTTTTGCGAGAAAATGCCGGAATTTTTCTAAATGCAGAGGGCCAAAAAATAATAGAAGGAAGCGTAGAAAATATAACTGAACAAAAAAAGGCAAAAGCGGCGATTGTAGAGTTGAATGAGCTCAATCAAAATTTTATCAAATTCGGCGAATTGGGTTATGCTGTTTTTTCTCTCAAAGGAGAGTGTAAATATGCAAACGAGAATTATGCCAAAATTGTAAATCAATCTCTAAGTGAGATTAAAAAAACCAATCTAAGCCACTCCATATTTTGGAAAGAAAATGAGATGCAGAAACATCTAAATGACATTATCACTAACGGGCAAGCAATAAAAAAAGCAATTGAAGTTAAAAGAAACGACAAAACTCTCTGGATTGATATGGTGATCAAGAGATTGAAGTATAAAGGCAAACTGCGTCTGGTTGTGGTTATCAAAGATATATCCTTTGCAATACAAGCTAACCGGAAACAGTTGGAATTAAAAGCAGATTTTAATCGCTTAACTGAATATATTACCATGCCGGTTTTCGGAATCAAAAAAAACGGAAAAATTTCACAATGGAATGAAATTATGGCTGTGATTTCCGGAAAGAGTAAAGAGGATTCAATTGGAAAACAAGCTAAGGACGTTTTTCCCGAGAATGAATTTGACCAAATTATAGAGGAAATGTTTGAGATGCAAGATGTGCCTTATTTTAATACAGAGCTTGTGCTTAATGTAAACACAAATAAAGTATACTCGGAGAAACTTTTGGTAACTATTATGCCATTCAGAAAAGAAGGTGAGCAGTTAACAGAGCTAATTGCCTTTGGCCAAGATATTACCAAACGGGAAAAGTATAAGTGCCAATTGGAAAAAGAAGTAGAGCTGCGAA
>JAYEIA010000008.1:0-4119 GCA_034659855.1 Bacteroidota bacterium | reverse complement strand
CATCGGGAGTGCAATATACCATAAATACTGATTTTATATCAAATTCAAAACTAATAACAGGTATAGATCACAAATACAGTACATTAAAAGATACTAAACTTGGTTCAGGCGGAGCCGACAACACCATTATCTCAAATCAGAGAGTAAATATTATAGGTTCATTTGCACAATACGAAATAAAATTCGGCGACCTTAAATTAGGGACAGGGCTGAGATATGACAGCTACAACATAAGCAACATTTCAGGCGAGCATAATTCAATAAAAGGAAATGTACCTGCTCCGAGAGCAAATATATTGTATGATATAACTAGTAATATACAATTCCGAGCAAGCTATGCAAGCGGTTACAGAGCTCCTCAAATTTTTGATGAAGACCTGCATATAGAAACATCAGGAGCAAGAAGAATTACTCACCGAAATTCAGAGGATCTCAAACAAGAAACATCAAACAGTTATAATAGTTCTTTTAAGTATAACAATATTTTCGGAACTGTAAATCCTGTGCAAATTGAACTTGTAGCTGAAGGTTTTTATACAAGATTAATAGACCCTTTTGCCAATGAATACACAGCTATTGATGATGAAGGAAATGTAGAATATACAAGAATAAATACTGAAGACGATGCCATAGTTTACGGCGGAAATTTTGAAGCTAATATTGCATTCTCAAAGGATTTTATTATACAAACCGGATTCACATATCAAAAAAGTGAATACGAAAAAGCACAACAATGGGGCGAAGAAGAAACAAGTACAGCAAAAGAATTTATGAAAAGTCCTAATGATTATGGTTTCTTAACGGTTAATTATTCGCCGCTAAAAAACTTTTCGGCAGCACTAACAGGAACATATACCGGAAAGATGTTGGTTCCGCATTTCGGATTAGACCCTGAAACAATTGTTCCTGCCGAAATGGAAGCCCTCGAAAACAACGACGTAATTGCAGGCGAAAAATTAGAAATATCGGACAGATTTCTGAATATGGGACTAAAGCTTGCTTACACTATTGAAATTGACAAAAGATACAAAGTAGAATGGAGTGCAGGAATGCAAAATATTATGAATCAAACACAACACGACCACGACAGCGGAATATATCGTGATGCGGGATACATATACGGTCCGCGCATGGCAAGAGCTGTTACTTTCGGTCTTAAAATAGGTAATTTTTAAAAAAAATTAGAGTTAATATCATAACTCTTTATTAGGGATGTTCTTAAAAGGACATCCCGTTTATTTCATCAAATATTTCCACCGCCGATGAGACCACAACCATTTTGAAGCATCATGTAACAAAACATTTTCAAGTTCTTTCACCGCATTCGCTGTAATTTTTTCTTCACTGAGATGTTCCGGAGCTTCGGTTACAGGCTTGAATGTTATGGTATAATATCCTCGCTTCACTTGCCGTACATCACCATATATTACCGGATAATTGTACTGTTTGGCATATTTTGCCGGACCATGTATAAATAAGGTTTGACGTGAGAGAAATTCAACTTCATGCGCACGATTAAGATTGTGCGGTTTTTGGTCGGCAACCATAAAATAAACCGAAGGCGTTTCTATATTTTGTTCAAATATTCTTGCAGTTTTACGCATTGAAACCAAACTCATTCCGAATTTTTTTCGAGCAACTCTCAAATATTTATCTATAGACCTATTACTTAAAGGCTTATAAAAAACAAATGACTGTTTATAGCTGTATTGCAATCCCATACAAGCTCCCCATTCCCAATTTCCGTAATGAGAAGCGTAAACAATAACAGATTGCCCTTTCTCGTAAAAAGAATTAATATATTCAGGATTAGTCACTTTGAAACGCTTTAAAAATTGCGATTCATTCATTGAAATACCTTTTACACTCTCTGTAAAAATATCTGCCAAATAATGATAAAATCTTTTCTCCAGCAATTTCAATTCCGTATCACTAATAGCCGGGAAGGCATATATCATATTCTGCCTCACCACCTTTTTTCTATAGCCGACAACTCGGTACAGTACAAAAAACAAGAAATCGGAGACAACATAAATCACCCTAAACGGTATAATTCGGAAAGTGTTTATAAATATCAAAAAAATATAGTAGCTCAACTTTTCCATAGAGAATATGTTATTTTTTGGTTTTACCGACAGAATGTTTCCAACGCTTGTGTGACCAAAGCCAATAACTTGGTTCTTTTCCGATGGAACGTTCCAATATTCGAGCAGCAAGTTCAGTGATCTGTATTTCTTCTGATTTAGTCGGTTCTTCACTCACAGGCTTTATAGTAATGGTGTAATAACCTCGCTTTACTCGAGTAACCTCACCGTACACGGCCGGATAATTGTACTGTTTGGCATACTTTGCCGGACCGTGAAGAAACAAGGTATCCCGTCCTAAAAAATTAATATTATGCGACACCTCCGGACGTTGCGGGCTTTGATCGGCTATCATGAAAAAAATTACAGAACTTTTTTTGTACTCTTCAAAGGCCTTGGAAGTATCTTTAATCGGTACCAGACTCATGCCCCATGCTGCTCTTGTTTTCCTCAAGTGTTTGTCAATATACCGGTTAGACAATGGTTTATAAAACCCTACGGACTTGTATTTGAATTGCAAACTCAGGCATAACACACCCCATTCCCAATTCCCGTAGTGGCTTGCATAGGCTATAACACTTCTGCCTTTCTTTCGGTACTTGTCAAGAAGTTCCGGGTTAAGAACTTTGTACCGTTTTATTAATTGCTCCTTACTCATGGAAAACCCTTTTATTCCTTCCAGAAAAATATCGGCAAGAAATTTATAAAATTTTCGTTCAATTTGCTTGAGCTCTTTCTCCTCTTTTTCCGGAAAAGATTTGGTTAAATTAGTTTGAACAACTGCTTTTCGATAGCCGAAAACTTTGTACAAAATAAAATATAAAAAATCTGAAATCCTGTAAAGCAACCAAAAAGGAATCAATCGAAACAAGGCACCAAAAACCCGAAAAAGGTAATATGTTAATTTTTGCATAACCAAATTTTAGTCAAATGTAATACAAAATTCAAATCAAAATAAAAAAGAAATAAAATACATCTAAAATAATACTTTTGCATCTGCTGTGCAGGCCAATAAATACAGGGGGCTTCATGCGTTCAACTCTTGTCTATACCCGGTCATCACCTTAAATCATTATTTTCATATATTTTTTATATTTTTACCGTGCAAAAATAAAAATTCACAATATGAAAAATTTGGAATCATACTTTGAAAAATTCCGAAAGAATATTATCGGTGTCGATGCAAAATTTTCGACACCATACGGAACGCAAAAAATGATTTATGCCGATTGGATTGCCAGCGGAAGATTATACGGTCCCATTGAAGATAAAATAAAAAACAAAATGGGCCCCATGGTTGGAAATACCCACTCCGAAGCCAGTGAAACCGGAGTTACAATGACACACTTATACCATCAGGCACAAAAAAGAATAAAGCAACACGTAAATGCAAACAAAAATGATATTATTATTACCGAAGGTTCCGGAATGACCGGTGTTGCAGTAAAGCTTCAACGGATTTTAGGTCTTAAAATTCCCGAACAATCTCAAATATTTTGCAAAGAAGAAATCCCGGACAAAGACAGACCCGTAGTTTTTATTACTCACATGGAACATCACTCAAATCACACATCATGGTTAGAAACCATGGCAGATGTAGTAGTTTTGGAACCCGACAAAAACCTACTGGTTGATTCTGAACTTCTGAAAAAAGAACTTACGAAATATAAAGACCGTAATTTAAAGATAGGCTCGTTCAGTGCAGGCTCAAATGTTACAGGAATTATACCTCCTTATTATCAACTTGCCGAAATAATGCATGAACAAGGAGGCTATATTTTTGTAGATTTTGCAGCAAGTGCTCCCTATATTGATATTGATATGCATCCGTCCAATCCAAAACAACATCTTGATGCTGTAATGTTTTCTCCTCATAAAGCATTGGGCGGACCGGGAAGCTCAGGTGTAGTTATTTTCAACAAAATTCTTTATAAAAATGAAATACCCGACCATCCGGGAGGAGGAACAGTTTCTTGGACAAATCGCTGGAACGAATATGAATACATTAAAGATATTGAAGCCAGAGAAGATGGCG
>JAYEIA010000007.1:0-4122 GCA_034659855.1 Bacteroidota bacterium | reverse complement strand
ATTCTCCGCAAAGCACTTTTTTTATTACATTGACTCTAACGATGGCAATATGCTACGGAATTTTTGTGTTGCGCCTGCGGCAAAAATTATGGAGTATATTGCGTGTTGGCGTTTCGTTGATTATTCATGCTGTTTTTGTTTTCGTTTCATTTTTCATTTATTCCCCTGCACCAAATACCAATCTACCCACGAATCTAACTGACTAACAGAATTGGGTCGAAGCAAAATTTCTCGTTTGTCATCAAGTAAATATATGGTCGGCGTAGCAAATACATGATAACTTTTTACAATATCACTTTCCCATTTTTGATAATCGCATAAGCTGATAAAAGGAAACACTCCGGCAAAAATTTTAAATATTTTCTCGTCTTGGTCAAGCGATACAAATACAACTTCAACGCTTTGTTCTTTCCATTTTTTGTATAGGCCTGAAATTTTTGAAAGTTCCTGCGGACATAACGGACACCAACTTGCACCAAAAACCACTACGGTATACATGCTTTTTAAATCAGAAAGTTTTTTTGGGTGTTTCGCAACGTCATAGCCGGGTGCAATTATATCTTTATAGAAATCAAAATCGGGTGCAATGTTGCCTTTTTTCATTGCTCTGTAACTTTCCAATTGGGCGGAAAAATCGTTGTTGATGGTGCAGCCCTGTTCGTTAAGCAATTTTAAGGCTAAATATTCCGATGCTGCGAACAAGCTTCGTTTTTCAAGAAATTTGAATAAGTATTCGGTTATTTCATTTAGTTTTTGTTCGTCCGATAAAAGGGTTTTAATTAATACATCAATGGATTTATTCATTTCAATATATACTGAATCCAACGAGTGTCCGCTGTTTTCGATTAACCAAAAATGACTTTCGATAAGGTCAGCAAGTAAACCGCTTTTTTGCAAACGAGGGTCGGTATAATCTATATTTCGAAATGATGCAATGACAGCCGGTATTTCTTCTGTGCGGTATTGTGCTATAGTAGAAACCGAACTTACTAATTTGCGAAGTGGCAAATAATAGCTTACATAAGATTTAACAGGTAAACCGGCAAGGAAAAGACTATCCTCTGTTTTTATTCGTTGCTTTTCCTTGGCAATTGCTTGTTTTGTGTCTTCTTGTACTGCAAAAAGGGAATCTTTTGCATATATTTTCTCTAAATACCCCCAGGCACTTAACGTTTTTTCTCTGCGTGGATGCTCAGTAGCATATTGTCCAAAAAGCTGATTTTCTGTTCCTTCAATAATTTCAATACTTTCGGCAAGGACAAAACTTTCTCCTTTTAACTTTATACTTTCAACTTCAAAGACTATAAAAAACGGTTTATTGTCTGCTGCTGATAAATAGCCCATGCCATAATCTTTTTCGCTGTAAGAAAGTTTAAATTCGCCTTTTTCATTGGCTCGTATGCTATCAATTACATAAGTATCAAAACCTTTAAAACCAAAAAGTTTTATTTGCTGATTGGCAATACCGGGAAATGTGCCTGTAACTGTGTTTTGTGAATACAAAAAAGCAGAAACGAGCAATAAAATATGGATAATAAGTATTTTTTTCATATCAGTTGTTTATTATTGAGAAATTAAAAGAAACAAGAGCAGTGGTTGAACCATGCAAAGTATTACAAACCTTAAGGCAACGCACAGAGTTTCCGTTCGCCCGGTTGTTGCTGTTCATGTTGGCATTGCTGCTGTTGAAGTTCAGGTTTCTGGCGTTCGTACCACTAACCGTACTTGACCAATAGTTGCCGTTGGAACCCACATTGTTGAGCGAACCATTGCTGTTGTTGCGGTTGCCTGCCACGGGCAATAAAACACATCTTTTACACATTTCAAAACAACGCATCGTTCTGAAACTGCTTACGCTTGTATCCACCAACTTGGCGGACGATATGTTAGGATTATTTGCTGCACTCCCCATACTATTCGTTTTTTCCTTCTTTAGTATGAGCTCCGGCAGTGTATTTTTGCCATGAAGAGAGTTGTTTCGACAATTCTTCTACCTGCACGTTCAAAACCACATGACCCTTGATTCCTATTATTTTTAAATCTTTTGTAACACGAAGCAACAAGCGTACAACTTCTATATTTTGCCTTGCAGTATCAATGTATTGCAAGCGTGTTGCCTGTTTGCTTTTATTTGCTTTGTATATATTGATAAGTAGCTCCAATATTTCGTTTTTTAGTTTTTCGCCCAAAGTGTATTTATACTCCCGGGTGAATAGTTTTGTCCTGTTATATATTGCAATAAGCAAATCGTAGCCTAATTTGTAAACCGGTAACTCGGAGAAAAGTGCCATAACCAAAAATCTTCGTTAATTATTACTTTATCTATTTTTTTTGAAACAAAGAAAAAATCATAAAACCGCCCGATAAGTCTGCCCATCATGGCTTTACGCAAATTAAACGTAGCTGCATATTGCAAAATACCCAAATATGAGTTTAAAACAGCTCTTATATCACATAATTGTTTCCAGCTAAATTCAGGTATTTCTGCCATAGTTTTGTTAATTTGTTGTATTGCCCCGTAAAAATTATTTTTTGTACGATTGCTCACATAATTCCGGTATGGTTTTATGATTTGTCCTAAAAACTGTATGCCTTCATTCGCATTTACCAAAACTATTTTGTTTGGATGTATGCTTAGTTTCAAAGTTGAAAGTAAAAAGTCTGAAAGTTTTGGGATTATGGATTGCAAATAATTTTTATCGTTGTGAACAAATACCATATCATCTACATAGCGTCCGTAATACTTTATCCCTAATTCTTTTTTAACCCAATGGTCAAAATCGTTCATGTAAACATTACCAAACACTTGTGAAGTAAGGTTGCCGATAGGTAAACCTGTGTTACTATTATAATGAAATAAACTCTTGCTTGGTGGCAGTCCGTCCCAATCTTTACGGTTGCCCTTAATTCGGCAGTTTTCTTTTACAGGGTTAAATATAGTTTGCCGTAGCAGGTATAATACTGTTTTCTTGCTTATTCCCAAAAAAATGTGTTTTTGCTCAGGTAACATGGCAAGTACTTTATCAAAAATAATTTGGTGCTGAATATTCATAAAATATGCCTGAATATCTAATTTTAAGACATAAGTGTCTGTACTGTAATTATTGCTACAAGAACGAATAAATTTAGTTACCCTGTTTATGCCATACAATGTACCTTTACCCACGCGGCAACTATAAGTATCGTTTATTAGTTTGCGGTCGATAATTGGATATAAACAGCGGTATAGCAAATGATGGATGACACGGTCGGTAAAATCGGCTGCAAATATTTCGCGCATTACTGGTTTGTTGATGATAAATGCTATACAAGGTTTCGGGGTGTATGTACGCCCATAAATTGCCTTTGCTAATTGCATCAGTCCGTCTTCTTGGTACATTTCGAACCGCAGTTGATTGTGTGTATTTCGTTTGTTTTTACGAGCTTGCAAATACGACAAATGTAACTGATAAAGAAGTTGTTCAAAACTTTCCATACGAATCAACCCTTTGTTTTAATTTGGTTCTTCAACTCTTGAATAAATACCATGCCCTGTATTAGTGTACTGTTAGCAAGGTCAAATTCTTGTATCATCTTCACTAATAAATTATTAGTGGTTTTATTATAACATAATTGCTTTTCTGCAACAATATTATTTGATTTTTGTATCTCTTCAAAAAACTCCTGATAATTTTGTTTAATGTTTTCTTTCAATGAAAAAACAATACCATAAGTTTTTTCAGTATAGTTTGCAGCTTGAATAGCTTCTGAAATTGATTGTAGTTTTAAATTAGCTTTCTCTATTTCGCTTATCGGAAAGCCCAAGCTTAATACTGCGCTACCAACACTTTTTACAAATTTTGAGCTTACTTTATACTCCTTTATCTTTTGCACAAACACCATAGCATCTTCATTATAACATTTATAAAACAAACCCTCTTTAAAAAATGTAAACCTTGTTTTATCGGAACTAACTTGTGTTTTTTCTGCTATTGTCATATTATGGTATGGGTATTTCAAAAAAAAATTCGACCGCTATGCGGTATTTAAAAACTCCCTGTCCTGCGGAACAGGGAGTTTAAGTGTCAAAATTGTCAAATCGCTTCGCTAATCAAAGTGTCTAATCCTTAAGGCAACGCACAG
>JAYEIA010000006.1:0-18552 GCA_034659855.1 Bacteroidota bacterium | reverse complement strand
TCACCGGTCGGACGGCTATGCTAATTAACTAAAAATAAGATGACTAGTTTTGAGTATTTTGCAAGTATATCCGTCTGACCGGTTTTCGGAGTGGACTCAACTTTATAACTTTTTAAACTGAGCTCAAAAAACCATTAATTTAAAGTAATTTTAGTTCCGAAAGTTTTATCATGCAATTTGCCGGCTTCCGTAATAACAGCTTTTTCTCCGCCATTGGAAACAAAGTCAAGACAGGCCTCTATTTTGGGAGCCATATTTCCTTCACCAAATTTGCCTTGTTTCATATATTTCAAGGCTTCCTCCTTGGTCAAATGGTCCAATTTTTTTTCGTTGTGTTGTCTGTAATCTATATATACATAGGGCACATCGGTAAGTATGTAAAACTCATCTGCTTCAATTTTTGAAGCCAGCAAAGAGGTGGCTTTATCTTTATCAATAACCGCTTCCAAGGCATTAACTTTATTGTTTTCATCAATATAAACCGGAATGCCGCCGCCGCCGGATGCAATAACAATGGCTCCGGCATTACTCACATTTTTTATAGTCTCCAGATTAAAAATATCAATCGGTGCCGGTGATGCAACAACTCTTCTCCAGGCTCCTTCAGCCTTAGGACTTTTCTTAAACTCCCAGCCCTTTTCTTTATTGAGTTTATCGGCCGCTTCTTTGGTATAAATTTTCCCCACTCGTTTGGTCGGATTTTCAAATGCCGGGTCATTCTTATTCACCACCGTTTGAGTAACCAAAGTAATAATATCTCTGTGCAGCCCGGCCTCGGTGAGTACATTACGCAACATACGCTCAATCATATATCCGATACCGCCTTGTGAATCGGCAACACAAATATCCAAAGGCATTTGTGGAATTTCATAATTTTGCATACCGGCATCATTTCTCATCAAAATGTTACCCACTTGCGGCCCGTTTCCATGGCTCAAAATTACATTATGTCCCTCTTTTATTAAATATAATATATTTCGCAGAGTATCTGTAGTATTTTTCTCTTGTTCTTCTATTGTTCCTTCTTGGTCGCTTCTGAGCAAAGCGTTACCACCTAATGCTATTACTATATTTTTTTTCTTCATTCTATGTTGATTTTGTTATTTATGATATTCTATATTTTTTAGTTCACAATCGGCGAATAATTTGTTTTAGCCCGAATAATTCGGGAATTAATAATAACCCCAATGAAAGCGTCTGTATATTAATTGACACGGCTTGGCGGCGGGCATTTTTTGTTTATTTTTAACGAGCGAAGCAAAGTGAAAACATGCAAAAAATGACTGACACTAAACCGCTGTTAGCTACTTTTTTCATTTCGTCAATATATTCCCTTTTTCTAATTCATATATTTTGTGCCAATAAAAAAAGGCTTCCGGATTAGATTTTTTCAATTTATTTAGTTTTGTATAAAAAGGTTGTTCTATTTTCCGGTCTGTTATCTGTAAAGGGTTTTCAAACTTTTCAATCTTATTACAATCCAATTGAATTAGCTTTGATAAATATGCCGTTTTTGAGGCATGAATGATTGCTTTTTCAATATGATAATTTTCAGAAAATATAAATGCAACAAGCTGTTTCAATCCTTTTTGTAAAATATCAAATCTTGCTTTACCTTCTTGTCCCTTTGTAGAAATATTCAAAGATGTTTCATAAATATCTTCTAAAACAATGTTTATATCATTTCCTTTATTTCTGTATTTTAATTCCGTTAATGCAAATTTTTCAAATGTTTGTTTTATAAGCGATAAATTATCTACATTGTTAAATATCGTTCCTATATCATACAATTGCTTAATAATTTCTTTTGCCATTATTTTACCGTTCTTTTCATAAGGAATACCGGTAGTTTCAGGAGCAAAGGCGGTTAGCTTTTCGCCTAAAATGTTATTAAAATCAGGAACTTTTACAAATAAAGGATTATCAATTTGTTTTATAAATGAAGAATTAACGGGAATTGTAATTGTTTTTTGATATTGAGATTTTTCAAATAATACGTCTAACAGAATATATTCTTCCGGCTTATTTGTTTTATGAGTAGGCTTGTAAAACAACTTATAGTGAGCTTTTTGTATATTGGACCTTACTTTTCTTGTTTGTATTTCAAATTTTGTGAAATGTTTTTGTAATACAATTTTGGAAATAATTTCATTTAATTCAATTTTCTTCGTAATAATAATATCAATATCTATTGATAAGCGTTTTGTGCTATTCAGTAAAAGCATTAATGCCGTTCCGCCTTTAAAAATAAACTCAAGTTTTGATTCAGCGAGACCTTCGAGAAGAAACAATGCTCGTATCACTTTTTCTGCTAATATTTTATCATTAATTTTCTTCTCTTTTGTTATTTCATTAAGCCATTCCGTTTCTATGCATTTTTTTGAAATCATAAAGTCAAATTTTCGGCAAATACCTATAATAATTGCCAATTTATAGGTTATTTATTAGTTTTAATATTTTAGTTTTTTTTCCTTTTCTGCTTGCGTATCTTAACAGTTTACTTTCATTAACAGTATATTTATTAAAGGCATTTTCAAATATGAATGATAATTCGTTGCCTTGGAGATATTCAAATACAATATCACTATATAAATCAACCAGTAATTTTTCAATTGTAACGGTAGGTATTTTTTTTACTGTTTTGACAGGTGCTTCGGTTATTAAATCTCTAATGATTATAACATTTTGTATTTCAGGAAAATAATCATAATACATTTCTTTATTTGCTTTATAAAAAACGTGTTTATAGTTTTCTTTGAGCAAAAAAAGCACAGATTTTGCGACTTCTTTTTCAGTATCAATTATTGTATAATTCATTTTGTTTATGTGTAAACTGAACTCATTGATTATATTGGAATTCCATAAACAATAATTAATAAAAGGAAGATTGTTTTTCAATAATCTATTAATTTTTTTAATTTTCAATGAAATTTCAGGCTCAAAAAGTAATTCTTTCCCAATTTTGAATTTTCCGCGTCCTATACGCTCAAGAATACCTTTATTAACAAGTTCATATACACGCCAGTTAACGGTTGCTTTTGAAATACTTGGTGTTAATTTATTATAAAATTTAACAATATCAGATGTATAAAAATATTTTTCACTTCTGAAATGTTTTTTTAAATCCGTTATTTGTAGTTTTGTGCTGATTTCTGCTAAGTTTTTTTTGATTAATTCAAATTATCGGCAAAGTTATTTATATTTTGCCAATAATTTGTTTTTTGTTGTTTTTATTTTTTTTAAAACAAAAAAAAGTTAAAACTCTATACGATTGTCTCGGCATTCATGTCAATTACAGCTATTAATTATTTCAGTTTTGGCAATACGTAATTGTTGCTAACATATTGATTATTTTTAAAATTTATCGTTACAATATCAATTCAATCAATATTTTATACTGCTTTCTATTAAAAGTTTATGATAATTGAGATTAGACTAAGTGCTTGTTAAGAAATAACCTTTACATTTTAACTTGTTCCGCCAAAGGTCGGATTAAAATCTTTTGTCTATTTTCGGTGTTATAAAAGTTTTAAATAAACATTGCTATTCGCAAGGTATTGTTTCACAATAATCTTGAAAATAAACAAAATAACCACGTCAATTCTGTAAACGTTATTTCTTAACAAGCACTAATCAAAAAAGCACCCAAAATATAGAGTGCTTTTTAAAATTATGCTGTGTAAACCCCAATATCAATTGCCCACATCGCAGGCAAATGACAAAAAGCTTTCCTGTTTTTAAAAGAACTTATATCGTTTGTCTTCAATTTCAGCTTTCTCTTTAAGGGCTTCGTAAGCTCCTCTTGATGCTCTGAATGACAACTGTCGTTGAGCATTCAATTTATCGGTAAGGGTTTCTTCTTCTTTGACCTCATCACGGGCGGTAATAATTGTTGGTTTTACAACAAATACACCATTTTCGCCAACGATAATATCGGAAGTTTTTCCTTTTTCCAAAGTAACTGCTGTTCCAATAACTTTGGGCTCATTACCGACATTTGGAATAGCAGAAGAACTGAATGAAATATTCTTGGCTACATTAAATATTCCGGAAGTTTTTTCGGAGGCTGCTTTCAAATCATCACCGGCAAGTGCTTTCTTTAAATTTGCCGACAATTTATCTGCTTTCTTCTTTTTAACAACTTCGACAGTTATTTCCTTTTTCTTATCTTCAAACGGAACAGTACCTTCTTCTTTAATATCAGTAACTATTGCTACAATAAATTGTTGTCCGCTTTGAAATACATCAGAAATTACTCCTGTTTCCGTGTCATCCTTCATAGCCCAAGAAAGTATTCTGTCGGGATTCTCCAATCCGGCAATAACCTCTGTTTGGCGGTCCAAATCATTTGCAATTTTCTTGGTTAAACCTGCTTTTTCGACTTCTTTATCAAACAGTTCCGGATTTTTTGAAGCGGTAGCAAATTTTACAATTTCTACATATTTTTGGTCTATAGTCTTTTTTCCGGATTCAATTTTCTTACTGACAATTGCCGGTAATATTTTCATTCTCTTCTCGCTCTGATAAGTAATTTTTATCAAATGAACGCCGTAATCAGCTTCAACAACTGTTAAGTCTCCGACATTTGCATAAAAACAAGAATCACTCATGGCTTTATTCATGTCTGTGGGAGTTAATTTCCCTAAATCTCCGCCTTTTAGTGCCGATTTAGTATCCATTGAATATTCATCGGCCAATTTTGCAAAATCACCCCCGTTTTCAATGACTGTTTTCAAGCTGTCTATTCGTTTAACCGCAGCATCCATGTCTGCAACTTCAGAACCATCGGGTGCCAATACAATGTGGCTTATCTGAACGGTGTCGGGTATCATGCTTTTTTCTGTAAGTCTTGCCACTTTGTAATTCCCCTCGTGCTCATAAACCTCTGAAATAAATCCAATCTCTGCATTAAACAGTAGACTGTCCAGTTCAACAACCGGAAATTCTCCTTCACTATAATATTTATTAATGAACTGAAGGTCTGAGTTTGCATTGGCAAAATTTATCATACCTTCTACATCATTTGACTCAAGCAACTTAAATTCATCGCTAAGCTCAACAACTTCTTCTTTTGTTTCTTTTCTATCGTCGGCTGAAGGAACAATATCAAACGTTACATAAGCTAAATCTCTCGAATGCTCTCTTTGGTATTCCTCTTTATGCTCTTCGTAGTATGCTTTCAAATCTTTGTCGGATACCGTAATATCTTCATCAGAAATGCTTTTATAATTCAGCATTACATACTCAAAGTCAACAGAATTTACACGGTCTTTAAACAACTGAACAGCTTCAGGTTTTGTTACATTTAATCCTTTGGCAATTAAGGTTTGATATTTGTCTCGTGCTTTATTTCTTCGGATAATTTCTTCCAAATAAATACCAAATTGCTTAGATTCATCATTGCTGTTGATGTATGTATTAAAGAACTGTCGAACCATTTGCGGTGCAAACTGACGAGTTTCTCTATTCATGAATATTGCAATTTGTTGCATTATTGGATCCACTTGTCGGCTGTTTCCTATGATCAACTGAGTAACTTCTTTATCAGAAACTCTTAATCCCATATCGTCCAAGTTTTCGCCCAAAACTTTCTCTCTCACGATCATGTTCCAAACTTCCTCTCTGATTCTTTTCTCTTGTTCTTGGTTCAAAGAAGATACTTGATTGGCAAATTGTATAAATGCCTTATGATCATTCAACCTTGTTTGAAAATCCTTAATGTCAACTTTATCTCCGTTAATTTCGGCAACTGTTGTTCTGTCTCCTTGAATCAACGAACTTGAGTTTGATAATAAATCACCTAAAATAAACGCTAATAACGCAAAGCCGATTACTAATGCAAGTAAAGGTCCTTTGCTTCTAATCTTTTGAAGTGTAGCCATCTCTTTTTAACAGTTAATATTTTGCATTTTAATTTAAAGTGGCAAATATAAGAAAAAAAATAAGTCCCTGAAGTTTTATATTTAAAATTTCCTATTCTTTCTCTTTTTCACGTTCTTTGTTACCCGTAATAAATTATCAAACCCTGTCGTATTTTCATGGAAATAATACGGATACTGTAAATTAACTTGATTATATGAATGACAAGCAAATATTCGACATCAAAACCTCAGAGGAATTTGAAAAAACAGGACTTCAACTATTTAAATATCAGGCTAAACACAATCCGGTTTACAAGACATACCTCAATGCACTCTCTGTTGATGCAACAAAAATTAACGATCTCCGAAGTATTCCTTTTCTGCCCATTTCCATGTTTAAAACTCAGCAAGTAATTACCGGCAACAAACCTCCTGTGCTTCAATTTGCAAGCAGCGGCACCGGGGGTGCTCAAAGCTTTCATCACCTGACTGATGTTGAAATATACAAACAAAGTTTTCGGAAAGGGTTTGAGCAATTTTTCGGCAACATAAAAAACACAATCATTTTGGCTCTCCTACCGGGATACTTGGAGCGGAAAAATTCCTCTCTGGTCTATATGGTCAATGATCTTATCAAGGGAACAGAATCCGAACTAAGCGGTTTCTATTTAGATGATTATGAACAGTTATACACCAAACTCCGGGAGGCTTACCTAGGCAAGAAGCAAGTTTTATTGCTCGGAGTCAGTCATGCTTTGCTCGATTTTTTTGAACTGTACAATGTCCGAATGCCTGAACTCACAATTATGGAAACCGGCGGAATGAAAGGCCGAAGAAAGGAACTTATCAGAGAAGATCTGCACAAGCAACTGTCAAACGCCTCCGGGACACAAAACATTGTTTCGGAATACGGCATGACCGAACTCCTGTCGCAAGCCTATTATACAACTTCAAAACGATTTGTCCCGGTTCCTTGGATGAAAGTGTTCTCGGGGGATTTATACGATCCATTTTCTTATACGGCATACGGGCAAACCGGAGGCTTAAAAATTATTGATTTGGCCAATGCAAATTCCTGTGCTTTTATTGAAACCAAAGACATAGGTAAAGTCTATTCCGACGGTAGTTTTGAGGTCTTGGGGCGTTTCGACAACTCCGATATCCGGGGGTGTAATTTGATGGTCGTATAACAATTAAGGCCTTGTTTCCTCAGTTTTAAAATCCGATTTTTAATCGAATTTTGAATTAACAAGGAAAATATTAGTCTGCTATTTTTTAAAGACCGAAATTTGATCCGTTTTATGTAATTTATGAAATTTGTCCTCAAAAATATCTAAGTTTAAAAAAAATAGTTTACCTTACCTGCAAGCTTAACTTCTAATATCATAGAAGAGTCCGGTCTAAAAACCGGTCGGACGGATAAATTTGCAAAAAGAGAGAACACCAAAAGCTTCATTCTCAACTAATTAAGAAATCCGTCTGACCGTTATTTATGCGTATTAAACCTTTTTAGACTGCACTCATAGAAATAAGTACTTTTAGTTTTTAGCTTCCAGTTGGTTGCTTAGCTCTTTCTGTAATGTATAATCCCGGGTTTCGCTGTATTAAAGTTGTAATAAAGAGATCAGTTTAAAAAGTTCTAAAGTTGAAAGTTTATAAAGTTAAAGTACTAAAAATAAGAGTTTTAAGTTAATTGCAAAATGACTTATAAAACCCTGATAATTAAATATATAACTTGTTTTGCTAAAATAGAACATACTTTTTAGATCGGACTCAATAAAATTTAAAACAAGAAGTGCTCATGAAAAGTCTTTATATTTTACTTATCATATTTTATTTTTCCTCTGCCCGGCTTAATGCACAAGAAGACTTAAAAACGAAAGATGTTACTGAAATGTCGTTGTCAGAATTAATGTCAATAGAAGTTACTTCGGTTTCAAAACAAGAAGAAAATATATTTGAAGCTCCCCAGACCTTAATTATTATAACAGAACAACAAATTGAAAACAGAGGCTACACAAACTTAGAACAATTGTTTCATGATTTACCCGGTTTTGATATTTCCAGAGGAAACGGCACTCAATATTCTCAAATTTACCAAAGAGGCTACCGTTCAAATAATACCGAACGCACCTTATTATTGATTGACGGCGTAGAAGAAAATGATCTTTGGAGTAGAAGTGCCTGGATATCACGTCAGTATCCGATGAGTAATATAAAGCGTGTTGAAATCATATACGGGCCGGCCTCCACAATGTACGGAGCGAACGCTTTTTTGGGAGTTATTAATGTAATTACAAAAAACTCAGCCGATATAGTACCCGACTCCAAAATATTTGGCGTTTCTGCCTCCGGAGGCTACGGAACATGGAACACAAGATATGCCGATTTGAGTCTTTCCGGAACATTCGGGAAGCTGAAGTTAACTACAACCGGCCGCTTTTATAAATCCGATGAAATGGACCTTTCCGATTATGAGGATTTCAACTATGACCTCAATGACTATAACAATGACGACTACCAAACATTTCTCGGCACGGCCGACAATGAAGTCATCCAAGCAGCCATACAACTCGATCGCACAGGGTACTACAACGATCCGGTTTTGGGGGGCAAAGAACCGGCCTACAGCAATACAACAAACGATTGGCTGATTAACACGAAACTCGAAGTCGGAAATTTTTCTGCCGGATTTCAAGTTTTTGAACGAGATGAAGGCTATGGAGCTTGGTACAGGGACGATTTTGAATTAGGTTCTGAACACGGCGGTCGTTGGGTACCGAAAAATTATTATTTTTATTCTCGGTATAAAGCTCAACTAAGTCATAATGTTAGCTTTAAAACCTCTGCAAATTTTAAAACTCATACACTGGACGGATCATGCGAAGAGTTCTATTATATAGGCTATATGAACGGAGAATACGGATTGTCAGATTTATTGAATGAGGCGGGTGAATTATTGCCCGAATCTGAAAGACCACTACCCTATTGGTGGCATGCTTATTTTCACACCTATTCGCAACAATTAAGTACTGAATCAAGGTTGGTTTACAATCTTTCTAAAAAGATGAGTGCTGTTCTGGGGTTTGAATACAAAAACAGTCACATCCAAGGCGAGTACTTATTTTGTGAAGATGAAAAGGTTCCCGAAGAAAATTCAGATGCATCAAATATCGACGGAGGCAACCACTTCTATAGCTTTGATATCGGAGTTTTTACTCAAGCCAATTACCATCTCACAAATAATTTAAATTTAGTTCTCGGCGGCAGATATGATTATAACCGGATTCGAGTATCCGGTGGCTACGGAAATGTTTTCAGTCCCAAAGCAGCTCTTGTATTTACTCCCTCCCAATTCAGTATAAAAGCCATCTATTCCGAAGCTTTTCAAGATGCAAGCTTCTGGACAAAGTACGGCACAACGCTCGGGCGATTACTGGCAAACCCCAATTTGAAACCGGAAAAAGTCAATAACTCAGAAATAAGCTTTGCTTGGGAAATATCAGAAAATAGTCATTTTAATGTTTCGGGATATCATTCAAACTATTTTGGAGCTGTTGGAACTATAGATACTACATATATTGATAATGAAGGAAATACAATCAATACAACACAACATCAGGCTGTCGGGAATTTAAGAATAATGGGAGTGCAAACCATATTTAATATAAAATGGGGTCCGCTGAGAGCGTACGTAAACTACAACTATACAAACCCAAATAAAGTAGAAAACAGCAATGAAATAATCAGAATAGGAGACATAGCCTCACACCGAGTAAACTGGGGTGTAAACTATCTTATGAAAAACAAACTAAACTTCAACCTGCGAGCCAATTGGGTCGGCGAACGGTTAACCGGAAAAAATACAACGATTTCTTCGAACCCTGTAGATGCCGTTGCGCCTTACCTCACGTTCAACGGAGCCGTAACCTACAACATCACGGATTATTTGGCATTACAATTTATCGCACGAAATATATTTAATACCGAATACTTTCACCCGGGAGTCAGAAGTGCCGGGGGGGCGTATTATGCATCAATTATGCCTCAAAATGAGTTTAACTGCATGGCTCGCATTCTGATTAACTTATAATAATTTTTTGATCTTAAACTAGTGTCATGTCAAGCATGATCTTTCGCACCAAGCATTACTCTTTTTCCTTTTTGTGAACTTAAAAAAAGACTCACGCAGCTATGGCTATGCTTACTTTTTATAAGTTCACAAAAAGAAAAAATAGCGACAACTTACCCGAAATTTCATACTTGACATAACACCGGGGGCAATTGTTATTCATAGATTCTGACAACTTGCCGAAATAATTATACTGTTCTAACCCCTATAAAGTATAGCCGTTATATTAACTCCTTTGAATTAAAAAACCGAAGCTTTTGAGATCATATTCAACTAATTATTCAAACTATTTTCGAAACATGAAAAAATATTCAAGTCATTTTATATATTTGAAAAAAATATAAAAACACTTTAGTCATGGGAAAAACTTTTGCCGAAAAAATTCTTGGAGCCGATGCCGGAACCATCGTATTTAAAAAACCGAATATTGTATTGACACACGATAATACATCGAGTATTTTTAAGACATTTCAAAAAATGAACGGGGAAAAATTTGCCGACCCCAATCAAAATCTCATTGTACTGGATCATAATGCTCCTCCTACCAGTAGTGCCATAGCTACACAATATCAAAACATCAGAGATATTGCCAAAGCACAAGGTGTAGAAAAATTTTATGATGCCGGCAAAGGGATATGCCACCAAATAATGTCGTATCACGCAGAGCCCAAAATGATTATTGTAGGAAGTGACAGCCATACCTGTACCGCCGGAGCATTTAATACCTTGGCTGCCGGTATCGACAGAACTGAGGCTGCCGGTCTTTGGAGGCGAGGCGAAACTTGGTTTCGTGTGCCGGAATCTCTTAAAATTACCCTGAAGGGAAAATTACCCAAAGGATGCTATGCCAAAGATATTTCTCTGTGGATAATCGGAATGATTGGGACTGCCGGGGCCAATTATATGTCTATAGAATATCACGGGGAGGGCGTAAAAACTCTGGATATATCGGAACGAATGACTTTGGCCAACTTGGCCTCTGAGATGGGAGCTAAAAATGCCGTTTTCCCGCCCGATGATATTTTGGCAGAATTTTACGGTAAACAAACCATTGAAGGAATATGGGCAGACCAAGATGCGAACTACACCAAAGAAATTGAAATCAATTTGGATGAATTGTTTCCGGTGGTTGCGGCTCCTCATAATGTTGACAATATTAAATCCATTACTGAAGTTGCCGGAACACCCATTCATCAAGGATTTATAGGAACATGTACCAACGGAAGAATTGAAGATTTGCGACAAGCCGCTCAAGTATTGAAAGGCAAAACAATAAAAGAGGGATTCCAACTACTGATAACACCGGCTTCGGAAAAAATATATCTCCAAGCAATGAAAGAGGGAATTATTGAAACGTTTATTAAATCGGGGGGCAATGTATTATCTTCTTCTTGCGGTCCCTGTTTAGGTACCGGGCAAGGGATACCGGCCGACGGCTACAATGTAATGTCAACAGCCAACAGAAATTTTTTGGGAAGAATGGGGAATAAAAACGCCGATATATATTTGGCTTCCCCTGCCAATGTGGCCCACTCGGCTCTGGAAGGAAAAATTATTGACCCGAGAGAAAACGCCGAGCAAAAGAAATACCCTTTTGAAGTGGCTCAAAGCAAAAAACTGACCATTGACGACGGCGACAACAGACGCAGCAATTCCGGTATCTGGGATTATTCTGATGCCGACAACTTCAATACCGACCAAATGTTTGCCGGAAACTTGACATACAAAGTATTAAGCTCTGAGCCCGAAACCATTATTCCTCATTTATTTGCGGGATTTGACCCCCAATTCTCGGATAAAGCAAAAAAAGGAGACATTATATTTGCCGGCAATAATTTTGGTTCGGGCAGCTCTCGTGAGCATCCCTCGGTTGGGCTTGCACATATCGGAATAAAAGCCGTAGTTGTAAAATCGGTGAATCGAATTTTTTATCGCTCAGCAATAAATCAAGGGTTATTATTAATCGTGCAACCGGATGCCGTTAATGCATACACCCCCGGAGACGATGTAGATATTAACTTTGAAAGCTCTTTTATAAAAATTAATGCGGAGAAATTTATTTTTGGAGAACTCCCCGAAAAACTCAAAGAGATTATTGATAAAAAGGGCTTGGTTAATTGGATTAAGGGATTGTGATGAAATAACCGGAAACAGGAATGAATTATTGGTCGGATGGTTGTATAGGCTATCGATCTAAGGTATTACAAAATACCAATACACCCCTCTGACCAATTTAAATAAAACACAAATGGGTTATGCCCATTTTTGTAAGTCCGGAGGTTAAAAAATTAATTTTCAGGAAGATCTGCAAAATTTCGTAAACTAATCAAGGAATACATCAACATTTTATTTATTTTTGCAAAAAATAATCTTCACGCTTGATGAAACATTTCCTTATTATATTGTCAATTTTAATAACTGTTGCTTCGGCAAACGGTCAAGAATATTTTAAAATTGACAGCCTGATAAAAGAAGTGCAAAACACCAAAGCCAAGGACAAAGCAAAAACATACAACATAATAAGTTGGGAACTGAGAAACACAAATCCGCAAGAAGCTTCAAAATACGGAAAATTAGCCATAGAATTTTCAAAAAAATATAAAAATTACTCCGAATTGGCCAAAGCATACAGCTATACAGGAGTTGCCTACCGCAATGCCGGAAATTTTGAGCAAGCCTTGGAACATTATAAATTAGGTCTTAATGTAGCCCAAGAACATAAACTCACAGAACAACAAGGCTATGCAAATATTAATTTCGCCAACTGGTATATATACTCCGGGGAAAACGATGAAGCTTTAAAGCACTTATCCAAAGCCGAAAAAATAGGAACGCAACTAAACAATAAAGAAATGCTGGCCTATTGCAAGCTAAATATCGGCAGAGTATATATTGAATTGGAACAACCGGAAAAAGCCAATGAATACTTAAAAAAAGCTCTGCAAATCAGAAAAGAAACAAAAAATAAATTTGGGCTGTCCGTTTGTCTCAAATATATCGGAGACAGCTATCTTCTTAAAAAAGATCAAGACAAAGCACTAGAAAACTATAATTTGGCCTATGAATCGGCAGACCGAAAATTTGATAAAGATTTATTGGCTGACATTCTTCAGGAGCGGGCTGCAATATACTTGTCTGACGGACAACCTGATAGAGCCGAAAAAGAAGCAAAACTCGGACTCAATGAAGCCTTGCAAACCCAAAGTCCAATTAGAATAAGGGAATCTTACGAATTATTGTCCGATATTTACAAAACTCTAAACAAGCTCCCGGAAGCGTTAAAATATAACGAGTTAGCAAAAACCTATACCGACAGTTTTTATATCAGTCAATTAGCCGATAAAATAACCAATATAGAATTCAAAAAGAAACAAGAAACCAGTGAAACAAAAATAACTGACTTACAAAAAGACAACAATTTAATAAACTCCCGGTTTAAAAGTGAACGAAACAAATCTTGGGTTTTACTGGTCATAATTTTTCTCAGCCTTATTCTGGTAATTAGTTTCTATGTCAATTATATACAAAAAAAATCGGCTCACCGGACTGAAAAAGAGAAAAACAAATTAATCTCGGAGCAAAATGAAGAATTGTCTCAACAAAATGAAGAAATTTCGGCTCAAAGAGATAAAATTATGCTGCAAAAAAGTGCCATAGAAAAACATCAGAACCAAATAAAAAACAGCATAATCTATGCCGAACGTATTCAAAATGCAGCCTTTCCCAAAATGAAATACATCAACAGTTTAATTCCTTACAATTTTATCCTGTTTATGCCCCGTGATGTGGTCAGCGGAGATTTTTATTATTTTAACCGAAACGGAAAATATCTTATTGCGTCGGCTGTAGATTGCACCGGACACGGTGTCCCGGGTGCTTTTGTAAGTATGCTGGGAATCTCCTTATTGAATGAAATTACCGAAAATAAAAAGATAAGCGAACCAAACATAATATTGGAAAAACTCCGAACCAATATTAAATACTCCCTGCAACAATCCTCGGACAGCAACAGCCAAAATGACGGCATGGATATGGCACTGAGTGTAATCAATACGGAAACCCTGGAATTGGAATTTGCCGGAGCCAACAATCCGGTTTATATTATCCGAAACCATGAGCTGACTGAGCTTGCCGGAACCTTTAATCCGGTCGGTAATTATTTCAGAGAAAAACCATTTAAGAAAGAAGTTTATCAGCTTCGTAAAGATGATACCCTATACATGTTTTCGGACGGATATGCGGATCAATTCGGCGGAGAATACGACAGAAAATTTTTATCGTCTCGACTTAAAGAGACCCTTCTTTCCATCCAAAAATACCCCATGTCCATTCAGAAAAATCTATTGAAAAAGAAATTTGAAGAGTGGAAAGGCCAACAAAAACAAATTGACGACGTGCTTATCATTGGGATTAAAATCAGAGAATTACTTAACGATATACAGAAATGAGATACACAGCAGCTATAGTGGGAAGACCCAATGTGGGCAAATCCACACTATTCAACAGACTAACCGAAGAACGCAAAGCCATTGTTCACGAAACAAGCGGAGTTACTCGCGACCGACACTATGGTACAGCGATATGGAACGGAGTAGAGTTCAACCTGATTGATACCGGTGGATACACCACAGAAAATATTGACGGGTTTGAAGAAGATATTCGCAAACAAGTCCTAATTGCTTTGGATGAGGCCGATATTGTGATTTTTATTACAGATGTAACCTCCGGTATTACGGCTCCGGATGATGTAGTTTCAAAAATTCTGCGCAAAGCCGACAAACCGGTTATTACGGCAGTAAACAAAGTGGATAACAGCAAGCTTTTAATGGAAATTGCCGAATTTTATAAATTAGGTCTGGGAGAATTCTACCCCATTTCTTCAACCAATGGTTCGGGAACCGGAGAATTTCTGGATGCACTCGTTGAAATGTTTCCGAAAAATACCGGTGAAACCGAAGAAGATATAGAACTCCCCCGATTTGCCGTTGTCGGTCGTCCCAATGCCGGAAAATCCTTATTTATTAATTCACTGCTCGGCGAAGACAGAAATATTGTAAATCCAATTTCCGGAACAACGAGAGACTCCATAAATACACATTTTACCAAGTTTGGGAAAAATATTCGCCTCATAGATACCGCCGGACTCAGAAAGAAAGCAAAGGTGAAAGAAAATGTGGAGTTTTATTCAACCATGCGATCAGTTAAAGCCATTGAAAATTCAGATGTTTGCCTGCTGATGATAGATGCTCAACACGGTATAGAGGCTCAAGATGCAACAATTTTGAATTTAATTATTAAAAATAAGCGAGGCCTGGTGATATTAGTCAATAAATGGGACTTGATTGAGAAAGACAACAGTACAGCCAAGCAATTTGAACGAGCTATCAGAGAACGTATTGCCCCTTTTAATGATGTGCCTATTCTGTTCATATCCGCATTGACAAAACAACGGCTTATCAAAACCATTGATGTAGCTCAAGAAGTTTATGAAGCAAGAAAACAAAAATTGCAAACAGCCAAATTGAATAAAGTTATTCTTAAAGCTATTCAAAAAAATCCGCCGCCTGCCCACCGCGGTAAATTTATTAAAATCAAATATGTAACTCAATTACCGACTTATGCTCCCAACTTTGCATTTTACTGCAACTACCCGGATCATGTTAAAGAACCCTACAAAAGATATTTAGAAAACAGATTACGTGAAGAATTTAATTTCACCGGCGTACCTATCGAACTCTTTTTCAGGAAAAAATAAAACAACGAAAGCTTTGTTTGTTGAGTTCAGTTTAAAAAGTTATAAAGTTGAGTCCACTTCGAAAATACCATTTTTGGAAAATATTGTAATTACGAAAATAGTATTGTGTTAATAATAAGGACTTTAAAAACATGTAAATCTTGTTAATCCTGTCAAAAAAGACTTTTCGGAGTACACTCAAAGTTGAAAGTTTATAAAGTTAAAGTGCAAAAAGTAACAGTTTTAAGTTAATTGTAAAATAATTTATAAAACCCTAATAATTAAGCGGATAACTTGTTTTGCTAAAATAAAACATACTTTTTTGACCGGACTCTTTGCTAAATACAAAAACCTTGACCCATGAAAACTGCAAATTATTTAAGATTATCCATTGTATCATTCGCTTTGTTTCTTATGGCCTGTCCTCAACCGCCGAGCAATCCCGCGGAACCGTTTTTGGAGATGCAACAACTAACGCTTTCTGACACGATTGACGGTTTAGACAACATTATTAAGCGACTGAATTTTGCTTTCAAACTAACCGACGGCGACGGAAACGTAGGCTTAAAAGACGAGGATACTACCGGTGTATTTCATCCCGACAGTATATTTCACTACAATTGTTTTGCCGAAATGTACCGCATCGAAAACGGAGATACTTCACAAATAAACCTCAATGTTCCCTTGCAGTACAGAATTCCGTATCTTGAACCTGCCGGTGAAAACAAAAACTTGGAAGCCATTGTTTATATTAATATCGACATTACATTAGGAAATAATCCGCCGGATTACGATACCGTTTTCTATGCCTTATATATCTACGACCGAGATTTTAATCAAAGTAATACCATTTCATCTCCGGCCGTCCCGTTTTATTCTACCGGCGTATATTTTCCGACACAACAATAAAAGAGTTCAGTTTAAAAAAGCCATAAAGTTAAAGTACTAAATATAAGAGTTTTAAGTTAATTGTAAAGCAATTTATAAAGCCTTAATAATTAAGCACATAACCATTTTTTGCTAAAATAGAACATACTTTTTAGACCGGACTCATAAAATAATTAATAAATTCAATTAAAACCACAGCATGAAAATTACGGCATATACTGACGGATCTGCTCTCGGAAACCCCGGTCCCGGAGGATACGGCACTTACCTTGAAGCCGGAAAACACCGGAAAGAACTTTCGGGAGGTTTCAGAAAAACAACCAACAACCGCATGGAATTGCTGGCGGTAATTATTGCTTTGGAAGAATTAAAAAATCCCGGCAGTGAAATAACCATTTATTCAGATTCATCCTATGTCGTGAATGCCATAGAAAAAGGCTGGGTATTTAAGTGGGTGAAGAAAAATTTTAAGAAAAAGAAAAATCCTGATCTGTGGAAACGCTTTCTCAAAATTTATCCCAAGCATAAAGTCAAACTGGTTTGGGTAAAGGGACATGTCGGTATCCCGGGCAATGAATTATGCGATCAATTGGCCGTAAATGCAGCTAAGGGTAAAAGCTTACCGCCCGACACCGGCTACGAAAACTCCTTAAAAGATGATCCCAAGATTTTTTAAACGGCTGCTACCCGGGGTTTTGTCAATTATAATCCTGAATGCAAGTACAGTAATTCTATCCGGTCAAAATATTTATGATGCCGAACATACCAAAGCGTATGCCGAATTTTTGTACAAAACAGAAGACTACAAAGGATCCGCCAAAGAGTATGAGCGCCTGCTGAAAATTGAACCTCAAAACTATACAGCCTTAGATTCTTGCATTTCCATTCGCAAAAAATTAGAACTCAACCAAAGTATTGCCGCATTGCTCCGGAAAAAATACAGTCCCTCCGCCATTCCTCCAAAATACAATTATACGCTGATAATAAGTAGCTTAAAGTCTGAAGCCCCGAATGCTTCAATGCCCTATCTGTTAAAATACCGCAAACAAGCCCCCAAAAAAGCAGAACAGCTTGATATTGTCAGACTCCTGTTGTCGGGAAAATACCGGCAAGCAATGAAAATTTCTGAGAAAAAGAATAGTCCGTTTCATTACTTGGCGGATTCTTTGGCAACCATAAAATATAAAAAACCGCTGACAGCGGCTCTGTTGTCCGTAATTGTGCCGGGAAGCGGCTTCTTCTATGCCGAAAATCCGGACTCCGGGATTAAGTTCTTATCAATAATTGCTCTAAACACTTTTCAAGCCGTAAAAACATATAAAATTAAAGGCCAAGCCGGAGTATATCCTATCGCATTCTCCGCCCTTGCCGTGGGTTTCTACACCGGAAATATATACGGCTCATACAGAGAAGCCAAACATTTTAACGCTCGAAAACGAGAACAGATCAAACAAGAAATTTTCAAAATATTAACAGCCAATCCTTACCGGTAAGAACTCAGACGGGTTTGTCCGGCATTACAGACGACAGAATTTTTTGGCAGACCGGCTCAATTATACTCCGAATCATTGACGGCAATTTGAGACAATGGTTCTACCACGAATTTAATGATAACTTGCAATTTGTTTATACGTAGTTGAAATATAGTTTAACGTAGTTTATATGTTGTATTTTAATTTTTGGAAGTTTGTAACGTCGCTCGCGTGCATTTGCAATGCGTGCGAAAATGCCGGCAGCACGAATAAATAGTTTTTTTTGTGAGCGTAAAAAAAAGGAAACCTAATAATTAGATTGCTTGAAAATTATAAATCTATATATGATGCACGCGTTACAAACGCGCGCAAGCAGGGGATTGTAAGGTCGCTCGCACGCATTTGCAATGCGTGCGAAAATGCCGGCAGCACAAATAAATAGTTTTTTTTTGAGCGTAAAAAAAG
>JAYEIA010000005.1:0-18644 GCA_034659855.1 Bacteroidota bacterium | reverse complement strand
TTTAAAAATTAATATTCTGGACCTCGTATGTTTTCACCTGACAGGAATTTGTATCCGGATAGATCCTGTGTGGTGAAAACACCACACAGGTGCAGATATGAAATGTAATGTGGCAGGGTAAATTGTCTGTAGCCACATTTATATAAGTCGTTTACTATATATGCGTAATATATTGAAATTTAAGTGCTTTTGAATTTTTTAAACCCTTGAAAACTAAAAAATCAGCAAATTGTTATTTGTGGCCATTAATAAATATCTTCAATTTTGCAAAAATTATTTTCAAATAATATATGTTTTATAAACGTTCTTGTATTTATATCAATCTTAAAACTACAACTCTCTCCATGTCAGTGTATTACACATTTTACTTTTCAGGTTTATTGTAAATAATGTTTTGTAATATAGAAAAGTTATTGCTGTATGCATATAATTAGATACATTTGTAACATCAAAAAAATTATAACATGAAAATTAAAAATATAACGGTTGCTTTTTTATTGTTGTTGGGTACATGGTTTTTGCTCAACGGCAAGTATGATTTAGTAACATTAGGAGTAGGGGTTATTGTTTCACTTTTTATTTCATTAATTATGTGTATAAAATGTGAAATTTTTTCTGAAATGAATTTTAGTCCTAAAGGTATTTTGTATTTTTTCGCATATATTTTTGTGTTTCTTGGTGAATTAGTTAAGTCAAATCTTGATATTGCAAGACGAGTATTAACTCCTTCTTTACCAATTAATCCCGGTATTGTTGAAGTTGAAACAAAATTGAAATCAAAATTAGGCAGAATGATTTTGGCTAACTCAATAACATTAACTCCCGGAACTTTATCTGTTAAAGTTGAAAATGATACATATTTTATTCATTGTGTAAATGTTGAGCATACTGATATTGAAGGAGCTACAAAAGATATTATTAAAAAATTCGAAAAATATTTGGAGGTAATTTATGGCTAATATAATACTGTATATTGCATTAGGCTTTATAGGCATGGCTGCCATTTTAACGTTTATTCGTTTTATCAAAGGAAATACTTCAGTTGACAGAGTTATTGCACTGGATGTTCTCACAATTACTTCAATTGCGTTAATCGGGTTAATTTCCCATTTCACAAACAGAGTAATTTATTTGGATGTTGCATTGGTATATGGCTTGTTAAGTTTTATTGCAGTCTTAGTCATTGCACGTTATCTTGAAAGAGGTTTATAAAAAACAAAATATGAATGAAATGATAGAAATAATAGGAGCCGTTGTAACATTAATCGGGTCAATGTTTTTGTTTTTAGGAGCGTTGGGTTTAATAAGAATGCCTGACGTATATAACAGAATTCAAGCAGGAACTAAGGCCACGACTTTGGGAGCAATGCTTTCTTTATTAGGAATAGGTATTATCCATTTAGATTGGTACGGAAAATTAATAGTTCTCATTGTTTTTGTATTGGTATCCAACCCGATATCATCACATGTATTAGCCGGAGCTTCTCATCATATAGGTATTCCGTTATCTAAAGAGTCGATTGTTGATAAATTAAAGAAAAAATCGTCATTAACAGTTAAAAAAGATAATGTTTCAACAGAAATTTCTACTGAAGAAGAAACTAAATAAAATTAATTGAACTTATGGAATATACACTTATAGCAATATTTCTGGCAATTGGAATTTTAGTGATGGCAGTATATGCTGTTCACCATAATAATCTTGTTGTAGCTATAATAGCGGCAGGAACAGTCAGTTTATTTGCATCGGTCATATATCTGCTTTTGGCAGCACCCGATGTGGCAATGACTGAAGCAGCAATAGGCAGTGGGTTATCTACTGTAATATTTTTCTATGTACTGAATAAAATTCGAAAAAACAATGCTTAAAAAAAGTCTCATATTAGCAATTCTGGTTGCATTTTCATTGATTTTCGTAGATCTTTTTATTTCTTATGAAGGGAATGACGAATTATCAATGCTTGGAAAATACTACGCAGAAGAAGGGGTAACCGATGTTGGTGCACAAAATTTAGTAACAGCAATCGTTGTTACATACAGAGGTTTAGATACACTTGGTGAAGTTGTTATTTTATTTTTAACAGCGGCCATTATCGGTTTCTTTTTAAAACTTACAAAAGAGGAATCAAAAAATAATAAACGGGAAGAAAGAGTAAAGCCCACAAGTGAAATTTTGCAAACGGGGGCAAAAGCCTTGGCTCCGTTAATATTTCTTTTCGGAATTTATATTTTTATTAACGGACATTTAACTCCCGGTGGTGGTTTCCAAGGAGGAGCAGTAATTGCAACAGGTTTTGTTTTGCTGGTAGTTGCAAATCCCGTTAAAAAGATTAATCACGGAGTTATTGCATTTGTTGAATCAATTTCGGGTTTTTCTTTTGTCTTAATAGGAGTTTTAGGAATTCTGTTAGCCGGCGGATTTTTGGATAACAGCATTTTGAAAATGGGGACTTTTGGACAGATATTTAGTGCCGGAGTAATTCCTATAATTTATTCTTTTATAGGATTAAAAGTAGGTGCAGAACTTTCAGGAATTGTCGGATCATTTAATGAATGTCAAGCAGATTTAGATAAAAAATAAAAAAATGGAATATTTTAGCATAGAATATATATCAATTGTTACCGGTTTCTTATTAATGATTATAGGAATATGGGGTATTCTTACACAAAAGAATATCATAAAAATGGTTATTGGATTTTCAATTTTTGATACCGGATTGCATGTTGTTATGGTCAGTATTGCTTATGTGAAGGGTAAAACTGCACCAATACTTGATGATGCCGTAGGCGTTGAAAATGCTGTTGACAAAATTGTTGATCCTATTCCGCAAGCATTGGTTTTAACCGCAATTGTTATAGGATTGGGTGTAACAGCATTAATGTTAGCCTATGTCATTAAATTATATAAAGAGAAAGGAAGTCTTGAAATCCAAAACTTCAAAGATCTTAAGTGGTAAATAACTAAGAATATCAAATTTCAATAAATAACGAAATGATTTCACCAATACATATTATAACAATAGCACTGGGGACTGCGTTTGCTCTGGGTTTTACGGGAAAACTTTCTCAAAAAATAACTGCATTTATTATGTTGGCTGCCGTTGGTATGTTAACGTTTATTTCTGCTCAATGGGTAATTGCTTTTTATTCCGGAGGGCAAGAAACAGTACAGATTTTTACGGCAGGATTTAAACCCCCGTATTCTGTTAATTTACAGATGGGATATAATGAAGCGGTAATTACTTTAATGATCAATTTTGTAGGATTACTGAGCGGAATTTATATGTTTGATACTTTGGTGAAGCAGGGTAAAAATGCAATTTCTGTTTACATCATTTTATTAATGGGGTTGAATGTAATTGTATTGACACAAGATATGTTTAACTTGTTTGTTTTCCTTGAAGTGCAAAGTATTGCCACAGCAGGTTTAATTGTACTGCATAAAAAGGATCATGCGGTTTCTTCCGGCTTTAAATATATGATAGCTACCGGAATTATTTCAGGTTTATTATTACTCGGAATTATTTTCGGATATTATTTTACAGGTTCATTAAATATAGCCGATTTTATTGCTGCAAATATGACCGCAGCAAAAGGCGGATCAATCGCAGTATTTTTAATCCTTGGAGCTATTGTATTGGAATTGAAACCATTCCCTGCAAACGGCTGGGCTATAGATGTGTATCAAAGTGCTAAACCCGGGCTTTCAGCAATTATTTCATCTGCCTCAGGAACAGCAGTTCTTTTTGTATTGTACAAGGTTGCAACAATTGGTTCATTGGAGAGTTATAAATTACTTGCAATTCTTGGTATGATAACTTTTATAGGATCTAATCTTCTTGGTCTCAAACAAACCAATGCAAGACGTTTACTCGGTTATTCTTCAGTTGGTCAAATTGGTTTGATAATATCAATAATAGGATTACAACCATATCTCGGAGATAAATTTATTTTAATAGCATCGACAATTCTGTTAGGCCATTATTTGGCAAAAGCAGGATTATTTTGGTTATCCGGAATTATCAAGCAAGAAAATATTAAAGATTGGTCTATTTTAAGAAAAAAACCAATATTAATAGTATTATTCGGAACATTTATATTTACTCTGATTGGATTTCCTCCCTTTCCTTCTTTCTTCGGTAAATGGGAACTTATAATGCAATTATCAAGCTCAGGTCAGTTCACATGGATGGCCTTAATACTTGCAGGTTCGTTTATAGAAGGCATCTATTTATTTCGATGGTTTAGCAACGCACTTAAACTTGATAACAGCAAACTACCGGAAATTAAACTTAATTTAAGTAAAATTATCCCCCCTGCAATATTTGGTATCGCAGTTTATGGTTTCGGATATTTTGCCGGAACTTTTGTCGAAGCAGCAGATGCAATAAATTATTTACCGCTGTTATTTATTGTATTTATAGCATTGGTTGATTTTTTACCTGCATGGATAAAAAATACTATTTCCTTAGGAGGAGTTATTGCATACATAATATATTTATACCCAAGCGTTGAAGGTGATTTATTGAGAGAAATATTTCTTTGGATATTCCTTGGCGGAGCTATAATAACTTTATTTTCAGGTTATTATTATAAAGGAAAACGATTAGGATTTTATCCTATGGCATTGGCAATGTTTGCCGGTCTTGCAATGCTTGTAACGGCAACAAATATGTTTGAAATATTATACGGTTGGGAACTCATGACAATAGGTTCATATTTTTTACTTATCAGAGGAAAAAAATCTCGACCGCACGGATACAGCTATCTGATGTTTTCTCTCGGAGGTTCCTATGCAATGATGTTTGGATTTGCTCTGGCTTTTGCAAGCTTTGGAAACTTAGACTTGCAAGCATTGTCAGAAATATCTGTTTATCCGACTTTAGCTTATTCCTTGATTTTATTGGGTTTTATGACCAAAACTGCTTCTTTTGGAGTACATATTTGGTTACCCGGAGCACACGGCGAAGCTGTCGCTGATATTCATTTCATGGCATCGGCAATATTACTTAAAGCCGGTGTATTCGGAATAATTCTTGTTTTATTATCAATGGGTGCAGATGCAGTTTACGCTAAAAATATTTTATTTGTACTTGGTTGGATAGGTGCAATTTCCGCATTAATTGGTAATGTTGCAGCATCTTTTCAGGAAAGTGCAAAAAGATTGCTTGCATGGTCAAGTATAGGGCAATTAGGTTATATTGTCTTTGGACTTGCCACAATGACACATCTTGGTTGGGTAGCCGGACTATTTTATACTACAACACATTTTTTGTATAAAGGTGTTTTATTTTTAATTATCGGAGGTATAGCATTAAAACTCGGCACGCCAATGATGCATAAAATGGGTGGATTGATTAAAAGAATGCCCTTTTCTTTCATTGCAGTATTAATCGCAATTATAACTTTGGCAGGAGTTCCGCCCTTGGTCGGATTTGCCGGGAAATGGTTGTTCTATAATACAATTATTTCTGAAGGTTTTTATTTTCAGGGAATTGTAGTTTTATTTTCCGGAATCGTTGCTTTCTTATATCTTTTCAGATTAATTCATTCGATTTTTCTCGGACAACTTAAAGATGAACACAGAAACGTAAAAGAAATATCAGTTTGGCTTTTAATACCCGTTTATTTGCTTTTAATTGCCATAATGGTAATATCTGTCGAACCGGGAATTATTTTGAAACCACTTGGAAATTATTTAACAGCATATTTCCCTTCCGGAACAATTACATGGGACGGAACATTAGCAAGTACAGGATTAGGATACTGGGACGGCTATTGGGTTATGATTATTATAGGGATAATGTTTGTGCTAATATTTGCGTGGCTGTATTTCTTAAATTCTAAAGCCAAAAAAGTTAAGCAATTTAATATTGTCTACTCGGGAGAAAGACCCTTTAAACCGGAAACTACTCATATGGCACATAATTTATTTGCAGGTTATAACAAAGCACTCGGATTGATAAATGCTCCGTATGTTACAAAATTTTGGAATTATTTATCTGATTTTATTCACGATATTGCCGATTTTACAAGAAGAATTTATACAGGAAACGGACAAACTTACGCCCTGCATATTATAATCTACTTGATGGCTGTATATTTAATGGCATTTTAATTGAAAATTGTCATAAAAAACAAAATAAATTTTCAGAGAACACTAAAATTTAATTCAGTACATTGTGTAAAAACTTGTGTTTCTCTCGGTAAAAAATAATATAGAAATAAAGTAGTTATGGATATTGTCATAAAAATATTATTTGTTCTTCTTGGACTTTTTATCATCCTGAATTGGGGAATGTTGATGAGTGCTACTATGAACAAAATTGGGGCACGAGTTGCCGGAAGATTCGGAATTCCGTTTTATCAACCTTGGATTGATTTAACAAAATTATACACTTTGAGAACATCAATTACACATGGAGTGATGTTTTATCTGGGTCCGGTTTTCAGACTCTCAGGAGGTGTAGGTATTTTCTTATTTATGCCCTTAATTTTTGGGTCATCATATTTTAGTAATTTTTCATTTGCGGGAGACTTAGTCCTAATTATGTATTTTCAATTTTTTGGAATGCTGGGAATGGCTCTCGGAGCAGGTGAAGGCGGACATCCTAATTCTGCAATCGGTATAAGCAGAGGTTTATCCCAATTTACTACAATCGAAGTACCAATGACATTGGCCGTAATTTCATTGGCAATTCAGTATAATACCCTGTCAATTTCCGAAATAGTTGCAGCACAACAAGGCGGTATTATGAATTGGACAGTATTCACAAACCCATTTGCAACAATTGCAGCAATGTTGTCATTACTCGGAACCTTTGGTCATTCACCTTTTAACTTGGTGAAAGCACCGAATGAAATTCCTATTGGACCTCCAACCGAATATCATTCAACTTTCCTTGGAGTATTAAGGACAAATGCCGCAATTCTTCATGTAATTGAAGCCGTTCTTTTTATGAATTTATTTTTTGGAGGTGCAGGAAACTGGGTTGAACTCATTATAAAATCATTTTTTATCTATTTCTGGTCAGTATTCGTTGGTATAGTTTTTCCAAGGTTCAGAATAGAACAATCCGTACAGTGGTTTTTGAAAATACCATTGTTATTCGGTGTAATCGCAATTATCATTTTTATGTAAGTATAGAAGACAATGACAGATAAAAATAAACATACAGAAGAAAATAAAACTCAAGATAAATTTCTTCAAGATGAAAATAAAGTCAGAGAAGTTAAAGCTCCCGACGGTTCAATTATTAAAATTGATCCTTTAAACGATTATTTTCTAACGGACAGGCCCAAAGTAAGAGAGCCGAAAAACAAAGTTGTTGAAAAATTCTTGAATTGGACAAGAGCAGAATCTCTTTGGGTATTAGGTTTTGGTACCGGTTGCGGAAGTATTGAAATTCCGCCTTTGGTAACTCCAAGATTTGATGCGTACAGGTTTGGTATTCAGATGAGACCAACGCCCAGACAATCCAATGTCTTTATTGTTTCAGGATACCTTGCTGTAAAAACTTTAAAGCGTGTAATAAGAACATATGAACAAATGCAAGGGCCGAAATATATTCTTGCATTGGGATCATGTACAATTAACGGAGGGATGTATTGGGACAGTTATAATACAATCAATCGACTTGATGCATATATACCTGTTGATGTGTATGTTGCAGGCTGCATGCCCCGCCCCGAAGCGTTGATTGCCGGTTTCAATAAACTAAAAGAACGCATAAAGGCCGGAAAAGCTGAAGGTGCCAACGAATATGCAGAGAAATTTGATTGGTATAAAGCTAATCAAAAGAAAATTATTAAAGATTGGAATATGCCGGATTACAACTGGTAGAAAAAATAATGCTTTAATGATACAATGCTATAATAAGAAATGTCATTCGGTAGAAATTTGATAGTCATTCTATAACACAAAATGTCAATCATAATGACAAAAAACGACGATTAACAGAAAGTTAATAAACTTTATCGGAAAATAACATTAAAAAAATGAATAACATAATAAAAGATATTCAAACACGATTTGAAATTTCAGACATCTTTCACAGGAGAGATAATATGAGCTTTCTGACTTGTAAAAAAGAAACTACAATTGCTGTTATCACTCACATGAAGAACAATTTAGGTTTCTCTCATTTTGTATTGATGACTGCGGTAGATTGGATTGAAGACGGAAAATTTCAATTAACATATATTTTGAATAATCCGGAAAAGAAACTTGATATTGCAGTCAGAACCATGCTTTCAAGAGAAGAAGCTACAATGGACAGTGCCCATAAACTCTGGCGACAAGTTCCGACTTATCAGAGAGAACTAAAAGAAATGTTTGGAATTGACTTTCCCGGAAGTCCGCGTGTTGATGAGAATTTTATTTTAGAGGGGTGGGATTCAATACCTCCGTACAGACGCGATTTTGATACAAAAAAATATGCAGAGGAAACCTTTTTTCCAAGACCGGGCAGGGAAACAAATGATCCGGCTGAATATATGAAAAAAAAGTTAGGCTAAAATGAAAAAGCAAAAAAAAACATTTAATTATCAAGCTGACAGGAGCAAATATCCCGGCAAAAAGGAAAACGGAGAATTAGATATTGATTTATCTTCCGGAAAGTTTGTTAAAATTTGGCATGGGCCTAATCATCCCGGTGTTACAGGAAACATGTCTATAGAATTAACTTTGAGCGGAGACGAAGTTGTTCAGGCTAAAACTCATGTAGGTTATCTGCACAGAGGTTTTGAAAAACTCATGGAAAGACGTCTTTGGATACAATGTTTTCCTACTTGTATACGAATGTGTGTGGCCGAACCGGATTATAATGAATATCTGTTGGCAAAATCTTCCGAAGAACTATCAGGAATAGAAGTGCCGGAGATGGCCGAATGGCTAAGAACATTAGTTTTGGAAATGGCACGGTTACAATCTCTTTTAAGAACAGTTCCCGGTCAAGGCGGAACATTAGCTCTCGGAATTGGTGTTCAATGGGGTATGTATTTGAGAGATTTAGTTTTGGACTTATTTGAAGAACTCACCGGAGGTCGTGTATATCATATGTACATTATTGCCGGCGGTGTAAGAGGATTACTTCCTGACGGTTTCAAAAAACGTATGGAAGAAGTTATTGTTAAAATTGAAGAGTTTGTCAAGGATATTGAAGACGTGATGTTTAATAATACTGTTTTCAAAAAACGTACAAAAGGTGTAGGAGTTATCAAACCGGAATGGGTTGATAAATACGGAATTGTCGGACCTAATGCCAGAGCAGCCGGATTTAAGCGCGATGTAAGAAAAGATTATCCTTATTTGGTCTATGATAAATTAGATTTTGATATAACACACGGGACAGAATCTGATATTTTTGCACGTTCAGTGGTTCGTAAAAAAGAATTAATATTAACTCTTGATTTGATTCGACAAATTATGGCTAAAATGCCTAAGAAAGGTGATATTAAAGCACCAACTCCTAATGTTTTGCATTGGAAAATTCCTGCCGGAGAAACTTATGTCCGTTCTGAATCATCAAGAGGTGAATACGGTTTTTATACTGTTTCGGACGGAAGCAAAATGCCGAGAAGAATAAATTTAAGAGGACCCAGTTATACACATGCAATTTCATTATTGGAAAGAATGTTGATAAATGCAAATATTGCTGATGTCCATTCAATTATGGTATCACTACAAACTTGTCCGCCTGAAATAGAAAGATAAAATGTCATTTGGTGGTCAATAAATAGTCATTTAGTGGTCATTTCATTGTCATTAAATTGTAAAAATTAATAAAATACATTTAGCATAACAATCTAATGGCGTGAAACAAATGACAACAAAATGACGTAAAACAAACGACAATTGAATGACAAGAAGTAAAATAACGCAAAGCAAATGACAACAAAATGACACAAAGTAAATGACAATACTATACCGTAAGGTAAATAATTATAAATACCAACAAATTAAAATATAAAATTAAATCAGTCATAAGATGGCAATAAAAGATATATTAACTCCATTCACGGCTTGGAAAAAAGTTATTAAGGAACCGGTTACGGTAAAAGATCCTATTAATGACAGACCCGGAGCAGAACGTTACAGAGGTTTTCATAAAAATGATTTAGACACATGTATCGGTTGCGGTTCATGCGAGGAAATATGTGAAAACGAAGCAATTGATTTGGTTGCCGTTAAAGGCCATGACACGAAAGAGGGTGACAGTGGTTTAAGACCAATGGTAGATTACGGCAGATGTTGCTGGTGTGCTCTCTGTGTAGATGTTTGCACAACAGGTTCTTTGACTTTAAGTAATGAATATACTTGGGTTGCAGAAGAACCCGAAGAATTTAGATTTGTTCCCGGTGCAGAGAATAAAGCTTGGGATAAGAATGAAGCAGGCTGGAAAAAACCTGAACCGAATTATGAATTCTACGGTTTGAAGAGAGAACAGATGGAGGAACTTCCTCCGGAAGAGAGAGAACATTCTTTTATTGAAATGATTAAAGGGTTTTCTGAAGAGCAGGCAAAAGCCGAAGCCGATCGTTGTGTTGAATGTGGTATATGTGTTACAGCATGTCCTGCAAACATGGGAATCCCTGAATATATCAAAGCTGTAAGAGAAGATGATATTGAAGAAGGATTTAAAATATTATACGAAACAAATCCTCTTCCTGAAATATGCGGTCGAATTTGTACACATAACTGTGAGACTGTTTGTTCGGTTGGTCACAGAGGAGAGCCATTGTCAATAAGATGGTTAAAACGCTATATTGCTGATCAAGTAGAATCGGAAGATTACAAACGAGTCTTGGGAACTGACAGTATCGAAAACAACGGAAAAACTGTTGGCATTATTGGTGCAGGTCCGGCAGGATTATCCGCAGCACACTATTTATCATTAATGGGCTATAAAGTAACAATTTATGAGCAGTTTGCAGAAGCAGGCGGAATGATGCGTTACGGAATACCGGAATATCGATTACCTTACGACCAAATTGACAAAGATATTGATTATATCCTTTCACTCGGTGTTGATATTAAGTACAATACAACTGTAGGTAAAGATATTACGCTTGTAGAATTAAGGGATACATATGATGCCGTATTTGCCGGAACGGGACTACATCTCGGAAGAAGTACTAAAATTCCCGGAACCGACCATAAACATGTATATCAGGCAATTGAATTGTTAAATAAAATTACTCAAGGAAAAGAGATACATGTAGCTGAGAAAATTGTTGTTATCGGAGGAGGAAATGTTGCTATGGATATTACACGTTCATTGGCTCGTTTGCAAAACCAAAAGTACGGAAAAGTTCAAATGATTGCTACTGCTTTGGAAAGTGAAGAAAATTTACCTGCAGATTTAGAAGAGGTTGTTGAAGCAAGAGAAGAAAAGGCAATTGTGAATCCGGGTTGGGGACCGAAAGAAATTGAAATTAAAGACGGTGAAATTAAAGGTTTAAAAGTTGTGAAATGTTTATCAATTTTCGATGACGAAGGACGATTTAATCCTAAATTTGATGAAGATAATAAAAACTTCTTTGAAGCTGATATGGTTGTTGAGTCTATTGGACAAGGAATGGATCTTGATTATTTAACTGAAGATATTAAATCTGAGTTAGAATTTGGCCCGAGAGGAAGAATCCAAGTTGACGAATATTTCCAGTCAGGTGCAAAATGGTTATTTGTAGGCGGAGATATCATACAAGGACCCGATGTGATACACGGAATTGCTAACGGACATAAAGCTGCTTACGGAATTGATAATCTTTTAAAAGAAAAATAGAATATGATTAATTTAGAAACTACATATATGGGCTTACAATTAAAGAATCCTTTAATTGCTGCAAGTTCAGGTTTAACAGATTCTGTTGATAAAATAAAAACTTTGGCAGAAGACGGTATCGGTGCAATTGTTTTAAAATCCTTATTTGAAGAACAAATTCAAATGGAAATAGGTGTAAATAGTACTATGTTTGACGGTTATACAGATGACCAAAATTATGTAACTTATTATACGAAAGAGTATAATGTTAATAAATATTTAACATTAATTGAAGAATCTAAAAAAGCAGTTGATGTTCCGATTATAGCCAGTATAAATTGTATGTCTGCCGGAGAATGGGTTGATTTTGCCAAAAAAATTGAATCGGCCGGTGCGGATGCCATTGAATTAAATATGTTTATTCTTCCGTCAAATACAGAACTTACCGGAGAAAAAATAGAGTCTGTTTATTTTGATTTGGTCGATAAAATTACATCTATTGTAAAAATTCCGGTTGCTTTAAAAATAAGCTCTTATTTTTCCGGTATGGCAAATACACTTGTAAAATTATCTAATTCAGGGATTTCTTCATTAGTTTTGTTTAACCGATTTTACAATCCGGATATTGATTTAGAAACAGAGACTTTAACATCAAACAGAATTTACAGTGTTCCGGAAGAAAACAGCAATAATCTAAGATGGGTCGGAATATTATCCGGAAAAGTAAATTGCGATATTTCTTCTACAACCGGAATTGAAAATGGAGAAACAGCCATAAAGAATATTCTTGTCGGTGCAAAAACAGTTCAAATTGCATCAACTCTATATAAAAATTCAACAACATATATCGGAACCATATTAAAAGATATGGAATCTTGGTTAGATTCTAAAAATTATAAATCATTATCTGAAATAACAGGGAAGTTAAATGCTTCAAACATTAAACACCCAATTGTTTTTGAACGTTCACAATTTATGAAGTATTATTCTAATCATCACTAATCTTAAATTCAGGAAAATGAAAATAGTTGAGATATTAAAACAAAGAGGAAAAACATTATTTACCGTAAAAACTGATACAGTTATTTTTGATGCCATAAAAATGATGGATGAAAATAAAGTCGGTGCTGTTATTGTTTTGGACAAGAAAGGGAAGGTTGCCGGAATTCTTTCAGAAAGAGATATTTTATATAAATGTTATAAAAGCAGTATCCCTATAGAAGAGCAAGTTGTAAGCAAATTAATGACTGATGTGGATGATATTTTGGTCGGCAATATTAATGATACAGCCAAAAAGCTCATGAACGTAATGTTATACAGACGCATACGTCATATTCCCATTATTAAAGATGAAGAAATAACAGGAATGTTATCTGTTGACGATATATTGAAGATGATGCTTGACAGCTATGAGAATGAAAGTCATATGTTGCGTCAACATATACAAAATCCTATTGGGGTACATGATTATAGTGAGCATCTGAAAAAATAAATCATATAAATATAATCATTTCTTAAAGACATCTGTAACAGATGTCTTTTTTTGTATTTATTGTTGTTCAAGCAAAATGTATCTCAAGTTTTCGGCTGGCTTAATGCAGTTTAACGTCTGATTTTTAATAGATTATATGATATTCTGAAAAGGGTGTCTGATACAGCAAAAAATTTTCGGAAACAATGATTTTAACAAAGAAACAAACAGAGAATTAATTAGTTTTGAGGGTGTTAAATAGACCTGAGACCTTATTTGCCGGGTAAGTTGGGTTTTCTGTTTCCCGGAAATGCCGTTGTTCCTTCTTTAAAATCTTCGGTGCCGAAACATTTTCCGAATTCATCAATTTTAGTTAAAAACCCGTCGGTTTCCTTGTTGTAAAAAGCATTAATTATGAGTTTCATACTAAAACATCAAAAAAGTTGACAAAGCTTCAAGAAATTATGAACAGATTTGACAAACCGATAATAAAGAAAGCAGCACCTGTGCAAGGAGGTGTTAAGGAACGAAAACAAAATAACTTTCCCGCCGGTGCGAGCTTGCAGCTCGTACCCTGTTGCTAAACTAACAAAATAAATTCCTTCGGGAGGATTATGGAATTTATATTTCCTACTCATTTATAATTTTTTTATTGTCAAAATTGCTAAGTACATTTTAGCTTAACAAAAATTTATATTTAATAATTGATGTTTTTCAAAGAAGGTACGAGCTACAAGCTCTCACCGGCGGGGGATTATTATTAATTCCCGAATTATTCGGGCTAATTTATCCGCTCAATCATATCAGCAATGGTTTGCTTAGGATTTTGTGCTTTAAATATTCCTGAACCGGATACAAAAATATCACAGCCGGCATCGGAAACTTGCTTTATGTTGTCGAGTTTTACACCGCCGTCAACCTCTATTTCAATGTGTCGGGCATCATGCTCGCTTAACATTCGGTTTAGCTTCTCCAACTTTTTTAAAGTATTGGGAATAAAACTTTGACCGCCGAAACCCGGATTGACCGACATGATTAATATAAGGTCTATATCGGACAAGATATTTTCAAGGACAGACAAGGGCGTATGGGGGTTCAAAGACACTCCGGCTTTTATCCCTTTTGACTTAATCTGCTGCACAGCTCGATGCAGATGAGAAGTTGCTTCGGCATGAACAGTTAAGTAATCGGCTCCGGCATCCGCAAAGGCATCAATGTACTGTTCGGGATGCTCAATCATCAAATGTACATCTAAAGGGAGTTTTGTGACTCGTTTTACATCTTTCATAACAACCGGCCCCATGGTAATGTTCGGAACAAAATGCCCGTCCATGACATCAATGTGCAAGAGATGGGCCCCTCCGGCTTCAAGCATTTTTATATCTTGTTCAAGATGGGCAAAATTGGCCGATAAAAGTGAGGGCGATATTTTTTTGGGTTTCATGGGCTTATAACTGATTTTTATTTTAGCTGTATTTACTGTTATTCATCAAAATAGTATCCGCTGACAACTTTTCCGAAACGATAGGAAAAATAAATACCGTAAAAAATATTGTGGTTGATTTCGGTAGCCATTATCTCAAGTTTCTTGGGGTAAAGTTCGGCAAACACTCCCGTTTCCAGAATATTTAAGCGCGTATCAGTGGTACTGAACTCAAAACTAAAACCGGCCTTTGCATATCCACCGGGAATTATCTTGATCTCATTAAACCCCTTAAAAAACGGCCCTTTTCCCCAAATATAAAACCAGGGCACGTCTTTATCATACGTTCGTATTACAAACTCATCTTTCTCCAGTACTTTATAGTAAATTGGTTTCAGAAAAGCAACCGAACCGCCGGCTGTCCACACAAACCGAATGGAGATACTGCTTTTGTCAAATTTTTCAAAAATCTCATTCTGCCTCCCCATTCCAAACTGTGTATTGACCGCCAAATGGGTTTTACCATAAGCAAATCGACTGAGCGATGTACTCAAAAAGTTAAACTGTTTTTTTTCTTTTTCATGCTTTACGTAATTAAATCCGCCTTCATACAGCCATTTTTTTCGTGCATTTATTCGCTTGCCGTAGCGATAGCTCGCCCCCCAACCATTGGTATTCAGGTTAAATCCAAAAGACTTTTCATTCCTGAAAAATATCTTTTTCTCATCATCTACTTCTCCTTGGGCATTCAGCTTTGTTTCTGAAGATACAAATACAATTAGAAGTGCGACGATAAAACTTAGTGCTTTGTGTTTCATATTTTGATAGCTGAAATAAAAATATGGGGTTGCTTAACAATTTATTCCCCGAAGAATAAAACCTCTTTATCAATTCTTATACGAAAATAGCAATTTACAGATTGATAACAACAAATAAAAAAAAAGTCTGCAACCAAGTTACAAACTTTAATATATAGAAGTCGTTCAAGTGAGTCTATAACTCTTCTTGATTTTGTATGGTCAATTCATTGATTTCAACATCAATAGTTTGTTGAGCATCTCCCTGAAATGTTGACGGCGGATAAGCCGGACAGTATGAATTTGAAGTTCCGCAAGATGTTAATAATATTCCTCCTAAAAATAAAACGGCGGCTAAAACTGTTACAATTTTCTTCATAATCTTAAATTTAATATTTCCCTCTTTATGCAAAGATAAGTTAATTTTTTCAATTTGTCCTATTTCTCTGTTACTAACTAATTTTTTAATAAAATATTGTGATGCAAACACTCTGTTTATGTTAATACGGAAAAACATAAAAAATGTTGCACAGCGGACAAAAAATCATCCGTTTTAGGCTTATTCCTTAAATCCGCAAGTCTTTTAGTAATCAATTGCAGGTGAAAACACAGCATCTGCAACGTGCAGACTGCACCGGGCGGATGTTTTCACCCGGCTGTTATTCAGGTACTTAATATTTGACTTGCGGAGTTAAGGTTATTGAAAAAAATCTTCTTTGAACCATATACAAGCATTCTCTGTAAAATTGAGTCCACCTCGAAAAGTCGTTTAGCCCATAGCCATCAAGTTAAGATATAAACAACACATATTCAGTTTGTTAGAGCAATATTTTTTTACTTTCGTAGGTTGAGCGAAGTCGAAACCGATCTCATAAAATAGCAAAAACCGGTTTCGGGGCTTGTTTTGCAAACAACATGCTCAACCTCCGAAAAATAATCAAAATTACAACTTAATACAGACTGTAATTCAACTAATTAACGTTTTAGCTTGACGGCTATGTCGTTTAGCCCGAATTATTCATAAAAAATTAAAACCGTATGAATAATTAGAGTAAATAATTTACTGCCGCAGTATAATTTCTAAAAACAGTAAAATTTTCTATTTTTGTGATTAATATAGATTCAAATTATTTCAAAACATCAGACACTAATGTCCTTTAACATAGAACAATTCAGAAATTACTGTCTCAACAAAAAAGGAACCGAAGAAACTTTTCCTTTTGATGAGTCTACTTTGGTTATGAAACTTAGGGGTAAAATGTATGCTTTAACTGATATTGACGATCAATTTTCAATAACTCTCAAAATTGACCCGGAATACAGCATAGAATTAAAGGAGAAATATGAAGCGATATCAGATGCTTACCACATGAATAAAAAACATTGGATAAATTATACACCGGACAACAGCTTATCAGAAAAAGAAATATATAAACTCATCGATGACTCATACAATTTGATAAAAAATAAGCTGACAAAAAAAGCACAAAAAGAATTGGATAAATTGTAAAAACTACATTGACCGGATGATAATATCCAACAGTAAATTTAGAGATACGACAATATATTAATAACAATTTCAACATTTATAAACGCCAATACATATGAAGCAAGACACAAAAATTTTTGACTTGATCAACAAAGAAAAAAACAGACAACAACGAGGAATTGAATTAATTGCCTCTGAAAACTTTGTCAGTCAACAAGTTCTGGATGCCATGGGATCAGTGCTTACCAATAAGTATGCCGAAGGATATCCGGGTAAACGATACTACGGCGGTTGCCAAATTGTAGATCAAACCGAACAATTGGCTATTGATAGAGCCAAAGAACTATTCGGTGCCGAATGGGTGAACGTTCAACCCCACTCGGGAGCACAAGCCAATTCGGCTGTTATGCTTTCGGTACTCAATACAGGTGATACATTCTTGGGATTAAACCTATCGCACGGCGGACACCTCACGCACGGGTCTTTTGTAAATTATTCGGGCATTCTGTATAACGCAATTTCATATAATGTAAAAGAAGAAACCGGACGAGTAGATTACGATGAACTCGAAACCATTGCTCTCAAAGAAAAACCCAAATTAATTATTGGTGGAGCATCAGCCTATTCAAGAGATTGGGACTATAAACGCATGCGAGAAATTGCCGATAAAATCGGAGCCTTATTAATGTTTGATATTGCACACCCTGCCGGACTAATTGCTGCCGGATTGCTGAAAAACCCCTTTCCGCACGCTCACATTGTAACTACAACAACTCACAAAACACTTCGAGGTCCTCGAGGAGGAATGATTATGATTGGGGAAGATATTCCAAACCCTATGGGCAAAAAAACACGCAAGGGAAAAGTGAGAAAACTTTCATCGGTGCTTGACTCCGGCGTTTTTCCGGGCACTCAAGGCGGACCGCTCGAACATGTGATTGCTGCCAAAGCGGTGGCTTTCGGAGAAGCACTTTCCGACAATTTTATAAGCTACCAAAAACAAGTGTTGAAAAATGCTGACACCATGGCTAAGGCTTTTGTAGATTTAGGATATAAAGTGATTTCCGGCGGAACCGACAATCACTCCATGCTCATTGATCTGCGGACAAAAGCACCGGATACTACCGGTAAAGTGGTAGAAAAAGCTTTGGAAAAAGCCGACATTACGCTCAACAAAAATATGGTACCTTTCGACACCCGTTCTCCTTTCCAAACTTCCGGGGTACGAGTAGGTACAGCAGCCATTACATCCAGAGGTGTTAAAGAAGACTTAATGAAGCCCGTTGTTGAACTCATAGACCGTGTTATCATGAATCCGGAAGATGAAAAAACTATTGCTGACGTAAGAAAACAAGTTAATGACATGATGTCGGATCTGCCGCTTCATGCCGAATAGAAATAATCTGACTGTAACTTGGCGTAATATTCAACATTACGCCAAGATTTATGCTGAATAGGCAGGCACTTTGTAAGCTAAGCTATACTTTAAACGGTTTAATTATTTAATGATATAATGATACAATACCTTGCTGCTCAGCAAATATACTCTTTATAAAAATCAAATTATTAACCGCTTAAAGTACAGACTTCGTCTGTTTTTTAATATTTTAAATAGCTCTACCCCTTTAATATAAAGGTTGCTATATGATTTTGTAATATAATTGGGTGCAGGCATTATTTTGAAAAAAACCCAAACTCC
>JAYEIA010000004.1:0-4184 GCA_034659855.1 Bacteroidota bacterium | reverse complement strand
GTTCCGTCCGACGGCATTCTATCTTCGGGCGGTTATTATTGAATTATAAACAGTTTTAAATATAATTATAATGCCTCAAAAAGATAAGAAATTTAAGTCCAAATGGACTAAGGAGCAAATTGATCAGTATAAAAAACAATACGGCTCAATATTCAAATATACATCCGATGACGGAAAGCAGTGCTTATTGAAATCTCCCGATTTAGTAACTCTTGATGCCTGTAGAACAATTAGTGAAGGCAGTTCGATAAAATTTGATAAAGCTTTAGTTGATAATTGTTGGATTGACGGAGACCAAGAAATGAAAACCGAAGACAAATATTTAATGGGGCTTTTTGATTGGCTTGGAGCAATTATAACAAAAGTGGATGGTCAGTTGGACGAACTTTAGCTAATGCCAAAATAGAGAAACCCGGAACGCGTGAGCGTAACGATCCGGCAAAGGCTGTAATCTACAAATATCGAATAATCCGGGCTTATGTAAGGTATTACTTGAAATACTCACCCAATGTAATGAATAGAATGAGCATGACAGAACTAACTGAGGCTTTTCAAGATTTACTGTATGTAAGAAGTCAAAGAAGCCGGTTTGAGGCTGAAGAATAAAGACTTTTTAAATAAAAATTTACAAATTATTTAAGATGTAATAAATAATAAGCATTCCTATCCAAAACAAGAACAAAAGGATAAAGGTTATAATTCCTACTTTACTGTCTATTAAGCAGATGAGTAAACTAAAAATTAAAGCAGGAATCCAATAAATGAGTATATTTTTTTTCATGAATTGTTATTTACAATCCAAATATAAGAAATAATGAGCAATAATTCAATAAAATTTCCTATAGAAATTGTTGATAAGTGGGGGAAGCCGCTTAATAAATTCAATAAAGATATTGATAAGCTCAATAGGGTAAAGACAAAAGATCCTTTCCGAAATATACCCAAATCTCTCGGGCAAATGCGTAAAGATTTGGCTCGGTATCGAAGATTACAATCAGAAGCATTCAGAACATCGCATATTAAGCGTTACGGCCGAATGATTGACGAAACGGAAAGGAAAATACACAAACTTGAAAAATCAACCGGAACTTGTAAAAAGAGATCCTCCGGTTTGTTTTCAAGTTTAAAAAACAATTTCGGAATAGGTTCCGGAGCCGTTGTAGGGATTGGTGTTACAATGGGGATAAGAAAAATAGGGACTGCTCTTTGGGATGCAAGCCAGGCTGCTGCTAAATTTGAAAAATACCAAGTAACACTAAAAACAATGCTCGGCTCGCAAGGAGCAGCCCGTGAGCGAATGACGGAATATACTAAAATTGCGGCAAGTACTCCTTTTCAGCTTAGTCAGGTTGTTGAAGCCGGTAACAAGTTGCAGGCCATCGGACAGTACAGTAAAGGGAATTTGACCATGCTTGGAGATCTATCGGCAGCAAGCGGGAAACCTATTGAGCAGGTGATGAATGCTTTCGCAAAACTTAATACCGGTCAAAAAGGCGAGGCCGTTAATATGTTTCGTGATTTGCTGGTCAGTTCTGAAGATTGGGCAAAAGCAACCGGTAAAGGCATTAAGAAAAACGGTGAATTGGCAGCTACTACCGAAGAAATGATTGGAGCTTTACCTAAAATCCTTAAAAAGAAAGGGTTTCTCGGTATGATGGATGAGCAGGCTAAAACAACAGAAGGTCGAATATCTAATCTTGGTGATTCCTTTGAAATGCTTAAAGTTTCGGTGGGCAGAAAAATGCAACCGGCTTTCAAATCCTTTCTTTCAGGCACTACCGATATTGTTGAGAGTATGCAAAAATGGGTTGCGGTTCCTACGGCTCAAAAAATTGCAAATGAAAAGGCTGAATTAAATTCACTGGTTGGCATTATTACCGATGCCAATACCGGTGAGGAACGGCGTTCCGGGCTGATTAAACAATTACAGCAACAATACCCGGAGTTCCTCAAAGGCTTGGATGCCGAAACAGTTAAAAATGAACAATTACGGAGTAAATTGGTTCAGGTGAACAAACAATATGAGAATAAGATGCGATTGGCGGCCATGAGCGATATAGTTTCGGACGAAGAAAAGAAATTGCAAAAATTGCAGGCTGAAAAGGTAAGAGCACAAACTGTGAAGGATGCCGGAAAAGAAGCTAATCGGTTATATAACGAGGTATATAGCAAGTTGGGAGGAGATAAGGAGTACGAAAAGAAGAAATATACAGGTCTGTCTAAACGTGCATTTATACAGAGTAGGTACGGCTCTGATGATTATCGACAGAGAGAAGCTACTGAAGGCAACAAAAAATCGAAAGAACTATTGTCGTTAATGCAGAATTGGAGGGCTTATTCAACGATTTTTAATGAGAATGAAGATTTATTTGGCAATAGAGATATATCTGATATAGACAAAGAAATAAAGCAACTTGAGGCTGTAATGGGTATTTATAAAAAGAATATGAATGCCGAAGAACAAAAGCAATTGCTTGCCAAAGCCCGCGGATTTGATATTGAAGATAAAAGTACTTACGAACAGCTTTTCGGCAAGAAAAAATACAAAAAAACAAAAACACTGGCATCGGAGTTTAGCACTTTACGTAAAAAAACTTACGATGCGTTTGATGCAGATGAGTGGGAGAAGTTATCTGCATTTGTAGAGGGGAGAATGAAAGTAATATCAAATGGAGGCGGTGGAGGTGATTATACTCCGGACGGAAATATGAATTTAGATTTAGACAAAGCAAGTGCTACTATTACCGGAGGTGCTCATAATGTAAAACAATACCATATAACAATAGGCAATTTAATAGGCGAAAATACCAACATGTTCAAAGAAGGAGAAAACCCGGATGATGCCGATGACTTTATGACAAAATTAACAAACTCATTACAAATGATTGTAAACGATACGAATTATGCCGCAAATTAAAATATATTACAGAGATGTTTCTTCACTGGAACGCTTAGGCGTTAATGCCGTCAATGCTGCAAATTTTGCAGGAAGGAATACCGGCATACAGCTTATTAAAGGACAGTTGTATAAAGGAGCAGCGGGTACAGTAAAAGAAACATTATCGGACGCTGATAAATTGAGTTTTGACGACAGAACTTCTTCGTATCCCGGAAGTGCCGGAGATACGGCTCGTAATGTACTTGTATTGGATAACGAAGATTTGCAGATAGCTCTTTTTGATGCCAAAATAAAAGTAACGCAGTCTAATACCATTGTAGAAACAGCCTTAACCGGTCGCAAAGGAAGCGTAAAAGAATATATACAGGCAAAGGATTACACCATTGACGTAAAAGGAAATGTATTCAGCAATTCAAGATATGGGTTCCCTGTGGATGAAGTCGGGCTTTTGCGTAAAATAATGGAAACTCCGGACAGTTTTGACGTGGTTAATGTGCTGCTGAATAAGGTATTTGATGTTACTAAGGTAGTTTGTAAAACGGTTGATTTTGATATGCAGTCCAATCAAAAGTTGAATTTAATTGCTTATCATTTTGTTATAATAAGTGATGAAGATTACGATTTAGAAATTGAATAGTTATTATTTAATGTATTTATTTATGAACTCATTTCTTGTCATATTTTTAATTACGATAACGACATCTGCACTTCCCGGGTATTCTACGAGTTTTATAGAAAAATCTCCGATACCGTTTCTGATGTTCCAGTCTCCACACACGTTAGGCGTTTGTGTGATTCTGACAGCTATAGAATTGTACGTGTCATATTCAGCTATATATACATCAATGTCCGCAATAGTATTTCTTATATATACATCGCCCTTTAATTCAATCCCATTAAAAGTACAGTCTTTTTGGGCTAAAGCAAAAGAGCTTGTAAGTAATATAATACCGAAAAATAAAATAAATCGTTTCATAAATGTATCGTTTAACCTGTAATATACAAATAATAAACCAAACCGGGCAAACCATAACATATAATTATGTTGGTGATGTCAATATTATGAGTTCTCTGAAGAACTTAACGGATATCTGTACGCTAAAAGTTCCTCGAAAACTAAAATATGAACAAAAAGATATTACACATTACATTAAACGAAATAATGAAATAACAATAAAACTCGGCTACGATAATCAACTTGAAACGGTATTTAAAGGATATATTAAAACCGTTTCAACAGGCATGCCAATAATTATTCAGTGCGAGAATGAAGCTTGGAAGTTAA
>JAYEIA010000003.1:0-18697 GCA_034659855.1 Bacteroidota bacterium | reverse complement strand
TAAACTGTACAGAGGTGCCGGGCTCGGGCTTGCAATTTCAAAGCATGTACTCAAACTCGGAGGAGGAGATATCAAGGTAGAATCCGAAGAGGGAAAAGGAGCTGCTTTTATTTTTTATTTGCCTATGGAAAACCTTTATGAAACACAAAATATCTGAGCTGAATAAATAGCTGCACTAAGGTGCAAGCACGTTCATGAAAAATAATAAAATAGTTTTAAATTACTTGCTTTCAGATGAATATCTTGTTTTTACAGCAATTTATATTTTATTATTTTTCACTAAAGTGCATGAATTATTCAGGCTAAAAATTAATCATTGAAAATATTTTTTTCTTTTATTTCAATAATTTCACCGTACTGCTTTAGTTTTTCCATGTCCATTTTGTCGGTATCGCCTGCTATACCTATCACCATTGACTTTTCTTTTATATTTGCTTTGTAAAAGTTTTTAATATCATCATAACTTATATTTTGATATTGTTTTACTTTATCAATTCTCGGGTCTTGATTGTAACCTTTCAGTTTCCATGCTGTAATTTGCTGTGCAATACGCCTGAACGACGGTGTTGCAGTAAGTGCCGACTCCTCAAGATAATGTGTAATCATTGGGGTTCTTTCAGCTTTGTCGGGCATATTCCTGACAAGTTCGTTGAAAACTGCTATTGCATCCATGGTTTTGTCGGCTTGCGTACCTATAAATCCATAGAAAGTAGTTGGGTCTCCTTGTTTTTTGGGGGCTTTATACCATGCTCCTGCAGAATAGGCAAGCGAACGATATTCTCTAATTTCTTGCAGTACTAAGCCGGAAAAACCACCGCCGAAGTATTGATTAAACGCTTCAATATTCGGATCCTGCTTGTTGTCATAAGTTATGCCGTTCATAAGAAAATATACTTTCGTTTGCAATGCCTTGGATATATCCACTACAAAAACTGTATTTTTCGGATATTCATAAATCTTTTTACTTACAGGCGATTCGGTTGGTATAGGTTTTTTCGCAAAATTAAGATACTTATTTACAAGCTCTTTCATTTTCTTGGTATCAGTATTTCCTGCATAGTAAAATTCTGTTTCATAATTCAGAGCATTTTTGAATATTTCTGATAATTTTTTTGTTTCCAATTTCTTAACTTCTTTCAATGTAAGCCTGTCTATGTATGATGATTTCTCTTTGTATTTCACATATTCAAAGAGGGCATCAGCCACGTTTGCAGGTTCAGATTTTTCCATTTTTCGTTCCGATTTTAAGCCTTCGAGAATAATCTCAAGTTTATCTTGCGGTATTACTGTTTTAGTAAGAAGTTCATTGAGAAGAATAATGCTTTTCTCCAGATTTTTTTCCGGTGCTTTAAGGCTGATTGTTACATAATCCTTGTCGGAATAAAAACTGTATGTACATCCCAAGCTTGCAAATTTTGCTTTCAAGTCGTTTATTTCCGTATCTGTAGTTTCGGCATAGTTCATCAAACTTGCGGCATACTCCAACATTGGGGCTTTGTACTCTCCTATTCCTACTTTCATCTCAAATGAAAAAATATCGTTTACCGGATTTTTCACCCAATGAATAATATTCCCGTTTTTTGTTTTTATATCAGTTATATCATTCTCAAAATCAACATATTTGATGTTGGCTTTCGGTACTTTCATTTTACTGAATTTCTCGGCAAATGATGATTTTTTATTTGTGTTGGTAATCAGTGGTTTGAAACCAGGTTTTTCAATTTTTTGTTTATCCGGTTTTCCCATTTTTGAATAGAACATAAGAAAATTATCGCCGTAGTATTTATTTGCTATATCAATCACTTCTTGTTTTGTAATGCTTTTAATTTTTTCGGGATAATTTAGATAGTCTTCAATTTTTTGACCTCTTGAATATATTGATGCAAACAATACCGCCTTGTTTTCAAGGTTTTCCATACTTAATACATAGTCTTTGTATGTGTTTTGCTTAACAGCCGTAAAAGTTTCATTCGAGAATTTACCTTCTTTAAGCAACTTAATTTTTTGAAGTACGAGTTCTTCAGCACTTTCCAAACTTTGCCCTATTATTTTAGGTATGAAAAGGAAAAGTGTTCCGCCGTGGTCGTTTTGTATCAGAGGTATAGCCACGGCTGCAAGCATTTCACTGTTTATAGTCAATTGGTCTAATAATCCGGTTTGATTACTGTTGAAGAGTATTTTATTAGCCATTTTCAATGCTGTTTCGTCTTTATGTCCTGCCGGTACTGTACGAAAACCCATTATCCCGAGTTTAATAGGACTCATGCGTGCTTCATGAAATTCTCTGCCATTAAAAGCTTCTTCCGTATATACTTTTCTTTTTGGAATTTCGCCTTTTTTCAGTCTTCCGAATTTTGCAGCTATCATCGGCTTTATTTTTTCTGTATTGAAATCGCCGGTAATTACCAAAGCCATATTATTTGCCACATACCAAGTTTTAAAAAACTGATACATTTTTGTAAGTGATGGATTTTTAAGGTCATCAGTAGTTCCTATAAGCGTTTGTTGCCCGTAAGGATGATTTTTATAAAAATGAAAATTAAATGCTTCAATCATTTGAGTTTGAAACATATCCATATACATATTTTTTTCTTCATACACTACTTCTAATTCAGCCTGAAAGCCCCTGAATACAGGATTCATAAAGCGATGGCTGTACAACTCCAGCCATCTTTCAATTTCGTTTGGCGGAAAAGCATTGAAAAACAGAGTTTGGTCGGTTCCTGTTCCTGCATTCAAACTTGTACCGCCCATACTTTTTATAATATTACTAAGCTCATTGGGTATAGCATATTCATTTGCTTTAAGCGATGTTTCGTTTATTTCTGTTTGTATTTTTGCTCGCTTACCAATGTCAGTAGTTGCTCCGAGGGAGTCGTAAAGAGCAAAAATTTTGTCTATGTGTTTTTTCTCTTCCGCCCAATTTACTGTACCGAGTTCCGTAGTACCTTTAAACAGCATGTGTTCTTGATAGTGAGCCATACCGGTAGCATCTATAGGGTCGTCTTTACCGCCTGCTTTAACAGCTATTACTCCAAAAACTTTTTGCTTGCTGTGGTCTTCATTCAAAATGACCGTGAGCCCATTTTCAAGCGTATAACTTTCTGTTTTAATTGCAGGTTTCTGTGCAGTTCCTGATAATACAAAAGCAAAAACGGCTAAAAAAAGCAATGCTCCTGTTTTAAAATTTAATTTCATAATAATTTTGTTTTAATTTTTTTGTAAAGATATAAATTTTGAAAAAATAAGGAAATTTCATGCTTTTATTAAAACGTACAAGTGGTGTTAAAAGTTACTTTTCAGATTGCATTACTCATGAAATAACAAAAATGTAAGTATAGAATACTACTTTGCGAAGTTAAAGGCTTCTATAATTCAGGTGTTTAGGAACGGAAACAAAATAACTTATCACAATTATGCACTTCGACTATCGCTCAGCACAACGCTTGCTCTTTTGCCCTTTATTCACTTTAAAAAAATCTTCAATAACGTTGCTGTTCGCAAATTTTGTAAAGCAAATAGATAACAAAATAACTTCGCCTTACTATCATAATTTATTTCGTATTGGTTCCTTTAAGGGGTGCTCCCAGTGAATTTTTAAGTCCTGAATATTGGTGCAAGTCGCATTTAACTTTCCCTATTCCTATTTTCAGCCTTATTTTCAGAGGAATAAAATTACCGTCGTTGGAAAACCACACTCTCAAATCTTTTTCCTTTTCAAAAGGGCCTCCTTTTTCAAGAACCGGAACAAATTTCAAGCATTCTATTTTCCCGAAATCTGTTCTGACCATTTCTTTCTCTTTGTATCTTATCTTAATAACGTATATCTCCTCATCGAAAAAGGTGGTTAAGTTTAAGGTTTGATTTTTCTTAAATTCATGTTCAAATATATACCTGCGCGCATAATAAAAGGCCGATAAAATATCCAAAGTCCCGGGCGGCACCTTGTGCTCTCCGGTTGTTAAACTAAGTACGGTATTGTTTGAGCGTCGGAAGAGTACCTCATTAAACTTTCGATAATTGTTTTCACGTATATCTCGCACAGCTCTAATCGGAAGTCCGGTTGCAATATCAATGTAGCTCTCGTAACGGTCTCTGACATAGGTTACTTTGCCTACCAATCCGTCTGTTCGAGCTACCGCCTTAACGGCATAATACCAATTGAAGCCAATTTTTTCCAGATTTGTTGTAAGAGAAGCATAGCCCCCGGGAACCAGCCCGTACTTTACCTTATATATCAGTTTTTCACCGGGAGAAAAAGAGCTATTTTTAAAACGAATACTGTCGGGAGGGGTGTAATTTCCTTGCCCTTTAACTGTGTACCCCGTTGCAAGAATTACAAATAAAACTATGATTAATTTTTGTTTCATTTCAATAGATAATTGGTTGTGTTATGACATCAATCAAACGGATAAACATATAACCGAAAAAAGTAAATTTTAGTATACAATTTGCTTAGTGCCTGTTAAAAAATAACGGCTCCGGTTTAGAATAGAGGTATTTTTTTGAATAGTATGACTATAAGGCTTTTACAAGACAATATTCAAATTTCCGATAAATTAAGCTTTCCTACTACAGTCCGGTTTATAATTAAAATGAAGAAAAGGAAATAGAGAACAAAATAACTTTGCCTACGCTATATAATTTATTTCGTATCGGTTCCTAAAACCTGTCAAAAAAGACTTCAACTCTACGGTTAAATCCTTCTTGTTCTTCATCTTCAGGGTTTGGATATACTTCCTTAGTACTTCCGTATCCTTCGATACGAATTCTATTCTCTGCAACACCCTCTCTTATCAAACTATTTTTAACAGCATCAGCTCTTTGTTCAGAAAGTTCTAAATCTACATTTGTGCTGGGATACAGGCCGTTAGTATGACCGTGAAGCGTAATTTCAATCTTTATGTTGCTTTTCATCAACAACAGGAGTTTGTCAAAAACAACTTCGGAATTAGGCTCCATATTGTCTTCATTGGGCAGAAAATACATAATACCCAGACCGTCATTATTCAAACCTTTTTTAATCTTTGATAATTCAAAATCGATAATTTCATTGTCCAACTTTTTAGCGTCTTGGGTAGAATAGGTTTTGATTTCCGGTATAAATTTTTCGGCAAATGCTGTCAAGGTATATTTCGGAAAATAATTTTCTCTTCCACTCAATGGAATATGCAATTTGTATTGTCCCTTTTTTGATGTTTTTCCGGTCAGTTTCATATCCTCATTGCGTTTATTGGCCCATTCAACTTTAGCTTTTAGCAGGTGTCCGTTTTTTTTGTTTTTTACCACACCGGCTATCTCTGCAATATTTAAATAGCGCAATTCAACAGTATGTCCTTTACCGTTTTCATATACATTATTTAATGCTAAGTAAAACTCTTCGCCCTTTTTTACCTCAAATCCCTTTTCGTAGGTCGAACTTTCGGCTGATACTGACAAACCGGTTTTTCCGCCTTGTTCATACTTCGGAGGTTGTATATTTGACCGAACAGGTACAGCATCTTTGTAATTTGCACAAAAATTTTCATCGGCATTGTATAGAATAAAATCGTAATTATCGGTATTTTTTACGGGGATGACATCAAAAAGCAAAATTCCGCTCTGAGGAACCGTAAATTTATACCATGTGGGATGCTTTGAATAATCAAAGTTTTGTTTGTTCCCTTCAACTAATTTTTCAGGAGCTGTTGTAGGTCCAAATCTTGTAAATCGGGTAAGATCTAAGGCTTGTTCACATTTTCCGGTGTTACTGATATCTACCAAGCCTTGAGTAAATCCTTGAAATACCATTGCTATGATAAGTACTGTCGAAATAATTTTTTTCATTTGTCTGTATTTGAGATTAGAACGAATTATTTGATATTATTAATACAAATATAGTACCTATCTGCAAACTTTGTTAATTATTTTAAGAATTATACTGAGTCTGTGAGGTAATTTGCAAGCCAATATTTGTAATTTTTAAAAAATAATACAATATCTAATTGGAGATAAATATTTTTTTAAAGTAAATCTTTTCGTTGGTGTATGAGCTCATTCTGAATAAATAAATTCCGGAAGATATATTACTAAGGTCTAAGCTTATATTTCCCGGAGAATTATACGAGCGATGTACCCGTCGTCCATTTGTATCAAACAATTCACAAATAAAATCGGACGTATGCTCTTCCTCAACATTTAAAAAAATACTTTTGTATCTCATCTCAAAGGTCACATCAAACTCTTGGGCTTGAGGATTTTGCTTATGAAGATTGAATGATTCATTTTCTAAGTCGAAAGAAACGACAGATTCCGATTCAGTCGCGGCATTTAGCACAACTTCCTGCACCAAACTTGCAACCCCTGAACGCTCAGGCTTTATATAGTATGTACCCGACGGAAGATCAGTAAAATAATACCGGCCTGTTTCCAAATCCGGAATGGTATAATTCATGGGCTGCATATCCTTATTTAACAAATAAACCACAAAACCTTTATAATTGGTTAAATTTCGGGCAGTAATTGTCCCGGAAACAGAGTACTTGCCATAAAAGGGCTGTTCATAAGAGATTAAAGATAATTCTATATCCGAAATATTTTGGTTGCATTCAATTTTTTGAGCCTTTTCCCATGAAATGACTCCTCCGTAATATGTGGGCAGATATCTGGGAAATATATGCGGGTAGAAACTATGCTCGGGCAGGGCAAACAGAATATAGTCTCCCCGATCAATATCGGAAAAATAAAACCGCCCTTCAGCAATGTTTTTTTCATTAAATATGGTTGAAATTCCCTTGGTTTTATTATCAAACAAGAATAAGCGGCCGTTATCAAGCATATTCTCTCCCGCTTCAACTTCTCCTTCAACTGAAAATCTGGTGGTTACAGTAATGGTTTGAAAAAATGTTTGACTGCAATTGCTGTTCTTTATCGTTAGAGCTACTTTATACCTTCCATCTTGAGCGTAATAATGTTCCGGTTCAGGAACTACCGATTTTGTGCCGTCTCCAAAATCCCAACTGTAATTACCTTGAGAGTATCCATAGAAATTGACCCGCTTATTTCTACCGGAGTAATGAGAAAATCCGGCAAAGCATTCCGACATATTTGCCTTGCAAATTTCGAAATTAGCCGGTAGATTTTCATCTGAAATATGAATCGTTTTTGAATATTCTTTTTGGTCAGACTCTGAACAATAGCTGTAGGTTTTTACAATTAAACTATCAATTAAAACATCCCCGTCGCCAAATTCAAACAAGTAAAACCCGGACTCATTTGTTTGAGTATCAAAGTATTCGTCAGATACCGGATTATATACTATCACTTTATGTGCCGGAATCGGATGGCCGGTTTCTTGTAAGCTAACATAACCGTAAATTTCAAATTCCTGAGCTGACAATACATGTGAAAACGCAACAATTATCAAAACAAATATTTTTGCTTTCATCGGTAGTGTATTTTGTATGAAATTCCCATTCGCAAACCATACATTCGGTTTTGCAAAATTATTGGATAATCATTAAACATTGAATTAATTGAACCTCTGTAAAATGCATCAATAACAAAATCAAATTGGCGGTTAATATAAAATTTTGTGCCTGCGGCAATGTAATAGGAGTATATGATTGGTGATTTTTTGATACGCCCTGATATACTTTCAGGCTGCTCCCCATCATCCAAAGATACTAAATTACCTTTTGAATTTACAAAAAAAGATGAAATAATTCCAAATTTAGTACTCACATAATGCTTTCCAACTCTAAAGGAGTGCCCGAAAATCAAGGGTATTTCGATGAATCTGTAGGTATTTTTGCTGTTGAAATTTTTAAATACTTTTGTCGTATCAGTGGTATATGCCTGAATAGAATCCGGAACCGAAACATAATTTGAATCTTCATAAGCAACCCAAAGCGTGTCGCCTGTAGCCAAAAGTGTATCAATATTAATGAACCAAATGGTATCTATTTGCAGTTCCTCTCTGAAAAAATAGTTGTAAGATAATAGGGTATCTATAGCAAACTGTGCTTGAGGCATAGTAAATTTTTGAGCCATTTTCAGATAGTTTACTCCGGTTTCAACTGTATTCAAGCCTTTGGAATATTCTCCGCCTATTTGAATCTGGTATGAAGGAATTCCGGTGTGGGCATTATTATTTGATGCTGCCAGGTTTTCATACAAAAAATCAGGCTTAAAAATCATAGCGGAATAGAGCGGCCCTCCTAAAAGTGTCAGAGAATACGGGCTTTCAACAACCGGTTTTTTAAAGGTGTTGGTTTGCTCTCTCAGGGTATCGTCTATACTGTTTTGTATAGACACATCAGGTCTGTACTGCACCGTGTCAAATACCAATACGGTATCCCGGTAAGTTTCGGTAATTTTTACTGTTTGATAAATAACGATTGTATCTCCTCGGAAAACTGTATCGTTGATAATAATTGTATCATTGGTCGCCGGGGGAGCTAAGCCCCTGCCTGAAGAAGTCGTGTAACCGGAAAGCATACCGGAAAATGCTGTAATTACGACAAGAACAGACAAACCCTTAATAAAAAGTAAGGCTTTACTAATCTTGTTTATCCCGGTCTTGCAGCATAGAGTCAATAGCACTTTTATAAACCTTTACAGTATCTGTATATCGAATGGTGTCGCGCACAAATATAGTTTTTCTTATGACAAGATTGTCATTTTGACCGGTAATATTTGCATTTGACTCAACATTCTTATTATCAACATTTTCTGTTTTTGTGTCCGAAACGCCTCCTGACAAGGTATCCTTAATTCCTAAATCATACTGCACGGAATCATCGCTAAGTTCAAAAGCGGACGTTTTAAAATGCTGATGCATTTGCTGCTCATTACCCTTTGTATTACTTTTGTTCGAAAAATCAAAGTCAGCAAATAAGTATATAACCACTCCAATAGCACCGACAGCCATTGTAAGTAATGCATATTTTTGAGAAAAAAATGTCAATGTTCTTTCCAAGAATATTTCTAATGTGCTGTATTGTCCTGATTTATTTTCTGTAACAAAATTACTCCAAGAACGTTCCGGCTTCATTTTGAAGTCGGTAAGGTTATTTTTAACCAGATCATCTATATATTTTAGTTTGTCTGACATTTCTTTTACTTATTCTTTATCTTTATTAACGCTGCATCATATAAAATTTGCTGTAACTTTACTCTTGCTCTGGCATATTGTGATTTTGAGGTTCCCTCGGAAATTTCCATTTTCTCGGCAATATCCTTATGTTTGAATTCCTCTACAACATACAAATTAAAAACAGTTCTGAATCCGTCAGGAAGTTCTGATACAAGCTCCATGACTTCAGTTCGGGAAAAATTCGCCCGTTCAATAATTTCCCTGATATTTTGAGGATCAACATCTCCATATACTTTTTTTTCGGTTTTGTTGTCATCTTCGAAATAGGAAAAATCGTCGGAGGTAAACACCTTCTTATTTTTCCGAATATACATCAAAGCATTGTTTACTGCAATTCTTTTAATCCATCCGTCAAAAGAACCTTTGCCGCTGTATTGTGTTATCTTTTCAAAAACAGTAACAAACGTCTCGTGCATATTATCTTCAGCTTTGGCTCTGTCTTTCAGATACCTCATTGAAATGGCAAATATCACCTGCGAAAACTCTTCATAGATTTTTTTCTGAGCTCGGCGACTATTTTTTTGGCACTGTTTTATCGTCCTTTTACTAACTGTCATTATTGTGACGGTATTTCACAGATGAAAATATAAAAATTGGTTGCACTAAAATAAAAATGAAATTCGAATTTTAAGGAATTTTCTTTCTTTTCTCCAAAAATTTCTCTTTATACACAATTTATCTGCCCAAAGCCCCGTCCTATTTTTCGGCCGGCAAAAGTAAGAAACAATTTTTGATTGAGAAAGAGTTGCCAATCGAGTAGGTAGCGGAATTACTCCCCCGCCCTCTCACACCACCAAGCATGCTTTTGCACTTGGCGGTTTCAGTTAATAGTTGAACTTTACGTAATTTAATGACAAATTAATTGTCATCAAATTCTTTGTTAAGGCTCGTCCTTGTTTTCCTTCTTCATTTACTTGCCCCACTTTTCTTGCTTTCGCATGGAATACGTCCTTACGATTGTCAAAAGAGTGAATATCATTCTGCTTTTGTAACTGATATGATATTTCTTGCCGGTGCTCCATAATTAAAAATTCTTACTGACGGTTATTGAGCGATAGTCGAAATACTGCTCCTTATATTAACCAATTCAGTCCTTTGTAGGCTTATAAGACCTCCACTATTTCTTTTAGTGGCTCGTTTCCGGCTACTACTATGACCTCTGCTGACTTCTCACTCTTACCACTTTTGACCTTTCGCCGTTTGTTACCGTTCGGTTTATCGCTGTTGCAACAGGTGGTGAGACCTCTCGGGATAATATAATAATCTTTCCTTGTGTTCTGCCTGATTTACTCTATGGGATTACGGTTGATGTCCGGGGGGTTCCCAATTCATTGCTCGGTTGCCCTCCCAAATTAGCCTTGTATCAGGTTCCTCTACGTCAGTCCGCCGGTTGGCGGATGCTGATGGCTTCTTTCAGATTTGCAGTCGCCTGCAACACCCTTGCCAATCACTAATGTTTCCTATCAACTCGACACATACAGAGACTTGCACTCTTAGCTTATTATCATGCCCGACATACTAAAAAAGGAGTCTCCAAAAAGAGACTCCCTTAATAAGAAAAAAATTTAATTTAACCTAAATACTGCTTTAGCAGGTTTGATCGGTTGGTTGTTCTTAATCGTTTGATTGCTTTTTCTCTTATTTGTCTTACGCGCTCTCGTGTTAAGTCAAATTTATCGCCTATCTCTTCCAAGGAAATCTCTTCGGCTCCGATGCCAAACGAACTTTTGATAATAACTCGCTCTCTGTCAGTAAGTGTGGATAAGGCTCGGTCAATTTCGGTAGCCAATGATTCGTCAATTAAACCATTGTCGGCAATGGGTGCTGCATCATCTTCAATAACGTCAAGCAAGCTTCCGTCTTCACCCTCGGAGAATGGAGCATCTACAGATACATGTCTGCCGGAAACTTTCATCGTAGTCAGTACCTTTTTCTTAGGCACTTTCAATATTTTTGCTAATTCGGATGCCGACGGTTTTCTATGAAACTCCTGCTGAAATTCTGCAATAGCCTTTTTGTACTTGCTGAGCGAACTGACTTGATTCAAGGGCAAACGTACAATTCTCGATTGCTCATTTATAGCTTGCATAATGGATTGTCGAATCCACCAAACCGCATATGAAATAAATTTAAATCCTCTGGTTTCATCAAATTTCTCAGCAGCTTTAATTAAACCCATATTTCCTTCATTAATTAAATCCGGAAGACTTAATCCTTGATTTTGATACTGCTTGGCCACAGACACTACAAATCTTAAATTGGCACGGGTCAATTTTTTTATGGCAATTTCATCACCTTTTTTAATCCGTTGGGCTAACTCCACTTCTTCTTCTACACTAATCAAATCATATTTACCGATTTCCTGAAGATATTTATCAAGCGAGGCACTTTCCCGGTTAGTTATTGATTTGGTGATTTTTAATTGTCTCATACATGGAAAGAGTTAAAGTTTATAATCAATTCACAAAATTAAGGCTTTTTTCCTTAGGAATCAACAGCCTACATATAATATCTCAATATTTCACTGTACTTTTTGTTAAAATTTGTTAATTACAGCATTCATTTTTCAACAAGTAATTAATATTTGGTATATTCCGCCAAAATCAAACAACAATATTTACCATTCTCTTAGGTACAATTATTACTTTTTTAGGAGATTTACCCTGCAATCTTTTGGTTGTATCGTCGTGCTCAAGCACTAATTTTTCCAAATCCTCACGCGATATTTCAGCATCAACCTCAACGGTAAATCTTGTTTTTCCGTTAAATGCAACCGGATATTTGATGCTGTCTTCTTTCAAGTATTTTTCATCAAAATCAGGAAACTGAGTATGAGTAACACTGCCGGTATTACCAATTTGTTCCCATAACTCTTCGGCAATATGCGGAGCAAAAGGAGCAATAATTTTCAAGAGTTGCTCCAATACTGAACGCTTATTGCATTTTAAGGTGTAAAGTTCATTAACACAGACCATAAAAGCACTCACTGAGGTATTAAAGGCCAGTCGTTCAACATCTTCCTGCACTTTTTTTATGGTCTTATGCAATACTTTCAGTTCTTTGTTATTCGGAGTTTCTTCCGACAATTCTATTACGCTGTCATTATTAAAAAACAATCTCCACAGTTTATTCAAAAACCGATAAACGCCTTCGATACCGTTAGTATCCCAAGGTTTTGATTGTTCAATGGGCCCCAGGAACATTTCATACAACCTCAGGGTATCGGCTCCGTATTGCTCTATGATAACATCCGGGTTGACAACATTGTGCAATGATTTCGACATTTTTTCTTCTGCCGAACCGCAATGATAATTTCCGTCGTCTTCTGTAATAAATTCAGCGTCGTTAAAATCCGATCTCCAAGTCTTAAACGCCTCAATGTCAAGGATATCATTATCTACAATATTCACATCAACATGCAGCCGAGTCGTTTCATATTCTTTTCTCAAATTGTAAGAAACAAACTTATTCGTATTTTTTATTCTGTAAACAAAATTTGAACGCCCGCGAATCATCCCCTGATTGACCAATCGTTTAAAGGGTTCATCTTTAACAACTTTCCCAATATCATACAAAAATTTGTTCCAAAAACGAGAATAGATCAAATGCCCTACGGCATGCTCGGTTCCGCCGATATATAAATCAACATCCTGCCAGTAAGAATTTGCTTCTTCAGAAACCAACTCCTCATCGTTTTGAGGATCCATGTATCGTAAATAATAGGCAGATGAGCCGGCAAATCCGGGCATGGTACTCAATTCATAAGGGAATCCTCCCTCGGTCTGCCAATTGTGGGCTCTGCCTAAGGGCGGATCGCCGTCTTCGGTGGGTTTATATTCGTCTATCTCCGGGAGTTTCAACGGCAATTGCTCCTCAGGTATCGGATAGGCCACATCGTCTTTATAGTATACGGGAAAGGGTTCGCCCCAATACCTCTGGCGACTGAATATGGCATCTCTGATTCTGAAATTTATTGTTTTGGTTCCGAGTTGGCGTTGTTCTGTTTCCTCAATTATTTTTAAAATGGCGTCGTTGACTTCCAAGCCGTTTATCAATCCGGAATTTATCATCTTGCCTTCTTTGGCATCATAGGATCCTTGCTCTATATCACCGCCGGTGACCACAGGAATTATTTCAAGATCAAAGTGCTTTGCAAATTTGTAATCTCGACTGTCGTGAGCCGGAACGGCCATAATGGCTCCGGTACCATATCCGGCAAGGACATAATCACTGACCCAAATCGGCATTTTCTTTTCGGTAAACGGATTGAGGGCATAACTACCGGTGAATACGCCGGTAATATTCTCGGCATCTGCTTGGCGGTCACGCTCTGTACGCATTTTTGTTTTTTCGATATAGGCATCCATCTCCTCTCTGTGCTCCTTGGTGGTCAGTTGATTTGTCAATTCACTTTCCGGAGCCAATACCATAAAGGTAGATCCAAAAATGGTATCGGGACGAGTGGTAAACACATCAAAATCGATGGCGGTATCAAGAGCTTTAAAATTTATTGCTGCTCCCTCTGATCGTCCAATCCAGTTTCTTTGCAGATCTTTCAGAGAGTCGGACCAATCCAATGATTCCATGCCGGAGAGCAAACGCTCTGAATAAGCACTTACACGCAACAGCCACTGCTCCATATCTTTCTGAAATACGGGATGTCCGCCGCGTTCCGAAACACCGGCTTGGACTTCATCATTGGCCAAGACAGTTCCTAATGCAGGGCACCAGTTTACGCTTGTTGTATCGCGATAGGCCAGTCGATAATTCATCAGAACTTTCATCTGCTCCTTTTCGCTCATGGCCTTCCATTGTTCTGCCGTAAACTCGTTATCAACGGTACAGGCAGCATCTGCTCCTTCGCTTCCCGACTCTTCAAATACTTGTATCAGGTTTTCAATGGGCTGTGCTTTTTGTGTTTTATTGTCAAACCAATGCTTAAACATCTGCAAAAAAGCCCACTGTGTCCATTTGTAGTATTTTGGGTCGGAAGTAACCACCTCTCGACTCCAATCGAAGGATAAACCTATTTTATTGAGCTGCTCTTTATATCTTTTAATATTCTTTTCGGTGGTAATTGCCGGGTGCATTCCGGTTTGTACGGCATATTGTTCTGCCGGTAATCCAAAGGCATCAAAACCCATGGGATGAAGAACGTTGTATCCCTTTTGCTTTTTATATCGAGTATAAATATCGGAAGCTATATATCCCAGAGGGTGTCCGACGTGTAACCCGGCTCCCGAGGGATAAGGAAACATATCCAAAACATAGTGCTTCGGAAGATCGGACTTATTATTTACCTGATTTATATTCTTGGATTTCCAGGCTTCTTGCCATTTCTTCTCAATTTCACGAAAGTTATACTTCATAAAAAATATGTTCTTTTGTAGTTCTTTAAAGCAGCCGACAAAAATACAAAAAACTTTATCAGTTACCGCCAAAGAAAATATTTTTTTACGGAGAATTGGTGTCCTTTCGACAAAAAAACACTACTACTTCTTGACATGCAGTGTATTACCTAATTGAAACAGAAAAAATAGATTTATAAACTAAAATTTTTTCTTTGCTCAACAGTAAATAAAATTCCTTAAACCGACGGGTTAACCCGTCGGTTTAAGGACTTTATCGTTGTCAAACGATTTTTGCAGTTACGCAATCCTAATACCTAAAACAATAACATCATCCAGTTGTTCCAAATTTCCTTTCCACTGTTCAAACTCTGACTCAAGAATGTTTTTTTGTTCGCTCATGGGCTTTTGAGAAACAGCTGTCAGCAATTGTTTAAATTTATACAATTTGTATTTTTTATTTCTTTTGCCGCCAAACTGGTCGGCAAAACCGTCTGAAAAAGTGTACAGGCAGTCTCCCGGCATGAGTTGTACTCTATGCGTGGTAAATTTTTTCTCATCGGTATAAATAGCAATTGGCTGCCGATCAGCCTTCAGCTCAATTAACTCCGGTTCGGCGGTCTTAGCCGGAACAGTCTTCGGATCAACCGTACTTTTGCTTGCGATGTACAAAGAGTTAAAGGCTCCGGAGAATTGCAGCTCATTCGTCTCGGTATCAATTACATAAAGAGAAATGTCCATGCCGTCTTTTTGTTCGCCGTCCAGCCCCTTTTGTTTCAAAGACTGCTTTACTTTTTCACGCAATTTATCCAAAATTTGCCCGGATTGGTCTAAGCTTCTTGCCGTTACAATTTCGTTTAAAAAACTACTGCCCAACATACTCATAAAAGCCCCGGGCACCCCATGACCGGTGCAGTCAGCTACTGCAACGATGGTATAATTTCTTATTTGCTTCAGCCAATAAAAATCTCCGCTTACAATATCTCTGGGTTTGAATACTAAAAAATGCTCGGGTAAAATTTCTTGCATTAACTCTTCGGAGGGTAAAACAGCTTTTTGAATCAGCTCCGCATAATTTATTCCGGAAATTATTTCTTGCCTCTGTTTTGTAGCCTCGTCACGCTGTGCTTCAATTTCATCTTTTTGGCTGCTTACAATATCCAAGGTTGAATTTAATTCTTCGTTTATTTGTCCCAATTCTTCATTGGCTTCCTCTATTTGCTTTTTCTGAAAACCAAGCATTGTATTTGCTTTTCGCTTAAGAATTAATCCGCGAAAAAACACAATAGCCAGTACTACTGCAAATGCAATTCCCGCAATAAGAAAATTTCTGACGACTTTTTCCTTTTTGGCTTTAGCATTGCGAATGGCATCTTTTTTTTCTTGCTCAAACTCCATGGCTTGCTTTTCTTGCTCATAGACATGTTTGTATTCCAGTCCGGTAATTTTTTTTATTACCTCTTCGCTAAAAAGGCTGTCCTTCATTGAAGTAAACACTTGATGAGATTCATAGGCATCTTTGTACAACCCCATGGCATAACAGCTTTGAGCATACAATTCGGCACTTTCTTTTATCAAATAAACATTGGAGATTTCCCGGGCCGTTTGATAGGCTTTTTGACTATGAGAATACGCCTCTTTATAATTTTTTATTTTAAAATATACTGAACTTAGCCCGTTATAAACAGATACCAAACCGGATTTATTGCCGAGTTTCAATTTCAGACTTAACGACTGCCTATACTTTTCCAACGCTTCATCATATTTTTCCTGTTCTTCATATACTGTACCGATATTATTATACGATACTGATATTCCGCTGTTATCTTTAAGGGTTTTGCGAATTTTTAACGAATTATTGTAATACCTTAACGCCTCAGAGTAATTTCCTAAATTTTTATGAATAATTCCTATATTATTATACGAGCCGGCCACAGAATAATCGAGCCCGGCCTTTTTTCGTATATTCAACGACCGTTCAAAATAATCCAGAGCTTTACTGTAATTTTCTTGCCTTTTATATATCACTCCGATATTATTATAAATTCCGGCCGCGGCCTTTTGATTATTATTCTTTTTACAAATCGTTAAATTTTTATGATAATACTCCAAAGCTTTGGGGTAGTTACCTTTGGATAGATACACATTGCCGATATTCTTATACAGAGCTGAAACACTTGTTTCATCCCCTACTTTTTGATATTCTTCAATGGCTAATTTATAAAATTTTAGTGCTTCATTATAATTCGATTTCTTTTTATAAAAAAGTCCGATATAACGCCGGGCTTTAGCTCCTCCTTGAATATAATTGAGGCTGTCGGCCAATTTTTGTGCCTGCCCGGCATAGTTGAACAACTCGTCATAATTTCCCGAACGGTAATATTGATAAGCCAATTGATTTATGAGCTTCACACAGGTTGTATCCCGGTTTTGATGGGTTTTAATTTTATTGTGAATACTATCTGTTACTTTATTTTGAGCATTCGATACTAAAACACCGAAAACAAGCACCGGAAGAAGAAAAATTGTGTTTCTCATAAGTCTAACAATATCGTTTCATAAATTTACTACATTTTCGGGTACTTTCAAAAACCAATTTACTCGCTTTGATGCAATACATGAAAAAAGAGACTCTGTATATCAAAGTCTCTTTTATGCTGAATAATTTAAGTGGATGCCGATTTTATTTTGTGATAATTATTTTGGTTCTGACCAACCCTTCCGAAGTCCTGCTCTCCAACAAATAAACTCCGCTCCCGACCTCGGAAATATCAACATTATTTCCTGAGCTTTTAAGTTGAGCAGAATAAATCAGTTGTCCGCTGCCGGAATAAATAAAAATATCACCCGATTTTATATCCGATTGCAATTTAAACCTTCCGGAACTTGGATTGGGAGAAATTTGAATACGGCGTTCGCTGAGGCTTGGAATATCTGCATATATAATATTCAGAATTTCACTGTATGCATCCTCCGTGCATAGCTCATTATCGGCCAGTAATTCAACGACGTACTCTCCGGCAGCTTCATAAATATGTGTCGGATTCGGTTCAGCGGAAGTTGTTCCGTCGCCAAAACTCCACTGATAGGCTGTTGCATTCTCGGATAAATTCAAAAACGCCACTTCCTGATTATTGTCCTCCCAAGAGAATAAAGAAATTGGCTCTTCAACAACCGTCAACTCAACCGGAGCCGTATAGTCTGAGTTATCCAATTCCACTCGATAAGACCAAATACCGGCTGTTTCCGGAATCTCAGAATAGGTTGTTTCGGAGTATCCTAATGACTCCCATGAATTGTTGTTTAAGCGTCTTTCCCAATCCGAAATGGTTCCGCTGAAATTTGTCAGAGTCATGTCTCCGGTTGAATTACCGTTGCATATTTCAGTATTGGAAGCAACCAATTGGTTACTGCCCAAATAAGAAAATACGTGCGGATCTGCGACTCCTATAAGTGGGTGCGATTCCATTTTATTATTCTCGTTTTCTGCTGTGATATAGTATTCTACAGAGTTTTCGCCGTCCTGTACCGGAATTTGTGATGTATAGATATTTCCGTTTTCTAAGGTCATGATTTGTTCTTGCCAATCGCCGGAATTTTCTCTGAAAAACAGTTTTGGATAACCTGCTGAAATCGCACTGCCGCCATAAGAGGAAACTTCTGCCTCAATTGTATATTCCCATTGAAACTCCAGTTCGCCTTGCAAGGGATAGTGCTTGATATATAACATTTCTCGGTCAGCTATGCCGTGTGTGCGACAATGCAGAGCATCCGTATTGTACCAACCCGAAGAATATACACCATGAATTTCATAACCCGGCATGGCCTGTTCATAAACTTGTATGGCGTCATCATCGAGGTCGGACCCGCTTTGCGGCACAAACACCTTATTGTTCAAAATCAAGGAATTGGTATAAGGATTGGTATCAGAATCACTTGAAGCAGCCGACTGCACCCTTATAACTTCATAGGGGTAACCCCAAGAACAATTTTGTGAGGCATAATAGTCTGCCAAGTCTTCAAAATCTTGGTAACGATAGTCCGATTCAGGAACTTGAGTAATCAATATTTTATCTACATCCAGAAACTTTCCCCAGCAGTCAATATGTTTGATGTATTCGTCCAGTGGGTCTGCTGTAACATGGTAGTTTGTAATTCCTAAATAATCTTCCGTCTTTTGTCGGATTTGAGCCTCCGATTGAGATTCCTCTTC
>JAYEIA010000002.1:0-4202 GCA_034659855.1 Bacteroidota bacterium | reverse complement strand
AAAGTGAAGGATTAACCACCGATTTTAGTATTTAGTGCCTGGACGGAATAGTATAATTGACAGAGACACAGACTTATAGTGTTGTCTTTGAATTTGAATAATCGTCATTTGCTTTGCTGCCGGTGATGGTCATTTTTTATAAGTTTTTGAAAATGACAATCAATGACTATTTAATGACAAAAACATTCAAATATAAAATAAGCATGAAACTATTGTTATACTTGCATTACAGAGTTTCCGTTCAGAGACTATTTAATTAATGCAGTCGGTACCTTCTTTTGGCTTCTTCGGCAATAAATCTGTCTCTGAAAGGGCCTATAGTTATTCTTTTTTGACTGAGACTGATGTGTAAATAGTTATTGAAATTTTTATAGGATGAAGGAAACATGGCTCCCGGAATTCTTTCAAGCCCGTATGAATGCGATCGTTCTCGGATATATATTTCTAAAGGAAAATAGAAAATATTGTTGTTTTGGTCTATTCTCGGGTCAATCCCGGTTGTATCTTTCAGGTTATAAAAGGAAACAGCATCCTCGGCTTCGTCGTATTCGGCAAAGGGACCTATGGCAAATTTTGAACCGTTTGATAAATTCTCCCAAAGTTTGATGTCATACTCATCAATTGTTCCTGCATATATCCTATCACCGAGATACCTAATGGTTAGTTTTTCAATTTTGGTATCTTTGTGTCTTTTAATTTGTGGTTTTACATAAAACCAATAAACGATTTGTCCTTTTTTGAAAACATTCTCAACCTCAGATACCGAGCCGTCTCCGTTTGCTGTATTACGGTTAATTTTGCAGGCTGTAGCAAAGAGTATGGATAACATTGCAAGACCGATAAAAAGTTTCTTCATAAGGTAAAATTATAGTTTATTAATATTTGATAATACTCAGATTTTGTAATAAAACTTGCCTTGCCAAATATGCTTAGCTATTGTATATATTGACAATTAATTCAATTCTATAAAAGATGTGTTGTGTTAATGTTTCAGGAATATACCTCATCGGCAGTTTAATGCAGTCGGTACCGTCTTTTAGCTTCCTCGGCAACCATGGCATTTCTAAAGGGACCAATTGCCAATTTTTTATTCGTTAAACCAAAACGTAAAAAGTAGTCAAAGCTTTTGTATGATCCGGGAATTACTGCCGCAGGAATTCTTTTTATTCCGTATGAACGAGATCTTTCTCGTATGTACACCTCAAGCGGGAAAAAGAATATCTGATGACTTTGATTAATTGAGGTATCAATTCCCGTGGTATCTCTTAAATTGTAGAACGTAAGCGCTTCTTCAGCTTCGTAGTAATCCGGAAACGGGCCGATGGCAAGCTTTGTTCCGGCTGATAGATGTCTCCAAAGTTTTACGTCATATTCTTCCAGGGTTCCGGCATATACTTTAGAACCCAACCGCCTGACTTCAAAACGTTCAAGCTTTGTTTTGGGATGCTTTACAGTATATAGTTTTATGTAGAACCAGTAAACCATTTGTCCGTCGACAAAAGCTTCTACTCCATCGCTCACTGTGCCGTCATTTTGTGCCCTAAGCTTGTTCGTTTGACTCGACAATATAAATATGAACAATAAAGTTGTCAGTATTGTTATAAACCGTTTCATTTTCCTTGAGTTTAGTGTTTCTTTTGTATTAATTTTGCAAATCTTGTGCCGAATTTATGGCTTGTATGGCATTATTTGTTCTTTTTTGACCAAAATCTGAAACTTCCGTAAATTTTAAATTATTATTTTCTAAGAGTTCTTTGTAGCGAGAATATAATTTTTCGCGCTTGCTTCCGTTATTTTCTCTAACCTTATCAAAAATCCATTCAATATCGGGTTTGCATATTAAATATAAATTTATGTCGGAATGTCTTGTACTTTGATTAACAAAATCAGGACATTTTCCATAGACCTCATCAAACCAAACTTTTGTAATCTCAGGGCCGGTATCATAAAATATTAACTCTGTTTTGTTACTTTTGCGTTCTCTGAGTTGCTCAATTTGAACTCTTGCAATATTCACTAAATCAAAGTATGCATAGGGGCGGTCAAGATTTTCTATATATTCTCTGGCGTATTCTGAATAGTAGGTTGCTGAATATTTTTGAGCAAGTTCTTTTACAAGTCTTGACTTGCCTGTTGATTCCGGTCCTGTTATTACTATTTTACGGGTCACTTGAGTCAGTCCTTTATATTTAATACAGTAATATCAAAAATTAGCGTAGAATAAGGAGGAATAATACCGGTTTGCTTATTGCCGTAAGCTAAATCAGAAGGAATAATTAATTGGGCACTTATACCTGAATCGGTATAAGCGATTCCTTCTTCCCAGCCTTCAATAACAGCGTCAATTTTAAAAATGTAGTTTGAAGGTTTGTCAATCGTTTTTGTATCAAAAACAGCAGAGGTGTCAGCCAGTAAATACCCCTTGTAAGTTATTATTACAGTATCTCCTGTTTGAGGTGGTGTCTTATTCTCCAATGTTGTTGTTGTATCTTCAATGTAATACAAGCCGGATGCTGTCGGTTCAGTAATAATTTCATTTTCCTCAATATATGCTTGCAAGAGTTCATATTCATTTTTTTTTAATTCCTTTTCACATCCTATTGACAATATTAGTAAAAGAAGAATAATTCCTACAGTTGTATGGGCATGTTTCATAAAGTGTAAAGTTTAAGGCATTTTGAATTTTTAAAACCGGAGTTTACCTATTGTAAATGAGGATTTTAAAATTTTTAAAATAACGCAGAAATTTGCATTTATGAAATATGCCGTTTTATGAATCTTTTTAAAGTTGGACATCATTAAAAATGTTTGTAAAGAGTAATTAGGGGTTGATAACAACTCGGAATCCATAGTTATAGTTTGAATAATCCGGATAGGGGCCATCACGAGTTGTAACTGTAGCCATATAGCCCACATAATACCAGGAACCTCCTCTTACAACTTTGAACTGCCCGCTGCTCGGACCCGTTGGGTTTTTCTGTTTTGAACTGCTGTACTTGGCATAATAGTCGTTACACCATTCCCAAGCATTGCCGCTCATGTCATGTATTCCTAATTCGTTGGGTTTCAGTCGACCAACAGGCATCGGTCCTCGCTCGTAGGTCGTTTCGTCATACCAGGCGACTTCATTTATATTATCACTGCCGCTGTATTTGTAATGCTTACTTTTTTCTCCGCCTTTCGCCGCATATTCCCATTGGGCTTCGGTGGGTAAATCGTAGTTTTTTCCGGTTTTATTCGAAAGCCATTTGCAATATTTTGTGGCATCCTGCCAGCTAACTTTTGTCATGGGAATTGAGCTGCTCCAGGACCATTTTGTTGCTCTGTCGTGTTCAATATACCACATGTCGGGAGGCGAGGTAGGGAAATGCCGGCCGGTTGAATTACAGAATTCTCGATATTGTTTTACAGTAATTTCGTATTTGCTTATGTAGTAGCTGCTTAATGTAACTGTGTGCTGGGGTCTTTCATCTATATCACCCTTGTAGCTTCCCATTTTGAATGTTCCCTTTTTTACAAAAATCATTTCAGGCTCAGTTTGTCCGAAACATATTGAATTCAAAAACACAAAAACGGCAGCAAGCAAAAGTTTATGACTAATTTTCATACGATGTATCTTTTCCGGAGGATTGTTTTTATAGTTAATATGACTATTTGTTTCGAGCAATTCTAAAACCGTAATTATAGTTTGAGAATTTGGGTTCAGGACCATCTCGGCTGGTCACAGTGGCATATTCGTCCCTGTAATGCCAGGCACCGCCGCGCAGAACTCTGTATATTGCAAACTTGTCGTTAAACGGGTTTTTCATCGGACTTTTTTTATAAAAATCTGCTCCATAATAGTCACTACACCATTCCCAAACGTTTCCACTCATATCATAGATTCCTAATTCATTGGGTTTTTTTGTTTTGACCACTTGGGGCCCTTTTTGTTTTGAGGTGTCGTCAAACCAAGCCACCGCTGTAGAGCTGCTACTGCCGCTGTATCTTGTCCCCTTGCTTTTATTTCCCCCGCGAGCAGCATATTCCCATTCTGCCTCAGTAGGTAACCGGTAACCATTTTTTGAAGATTCAAAGAGATAGCCGCCTTTGGGATCTTCCGAATAGCATTTTTGCAGACCTTTTTTTGTACTCAGCCAGTTACAATACTTCATTGCATCGTACCAATTTATGTGATGAATGGGGTAGTTGGATTGCCAGCC
>JAYEIA010000001.1:0-4211 GCA_034659855.1 Bacteroidota bacterium | reverse complement strand
CTAAGCTATACTTTAAACGGTTTAATTATTTAATGATATAATGATACAATACCTTGCTGCTCAGCAAATATACTCTTTATAAAAATCAAATTATTAACCGCTTAAAGTACAGACTTCGTCTGTTTTAATATTTTAAATAGCTGTACTCCTTTAATATAAAGATTGCTATATGATTTTGTAATATAATTGGACGCAGGCATTATTTTGAAAAAAAACTCAAACTCCTGATAGTGAGATAGATGGCAATAACTGTGGATTTGTTTCAAAATTTGTTTTTTCAGGTATTCAGGCACTTACAATTATACACAATGTCCATTTTTTATATTAAAACAGACGAAGTCTATATTGCTGATAATCAGTTGAATTATTGCACCATTATACCATTAAATAATTGTACCATTACTTAATTTTTGAAGTAAATAATTATGGAAAATTTAAAAACTTGGTCAACAAAAATAAAGCGAGAGATTGACGAAAAAAAAGACCAAATATACAAAAGAGATTACAAGTTCTTTAAACTGGACAGGCTCGGAAATATTGCTGAACACACCGAAGAATTTGCACCGGATTGTACTGTTTGTGAAGCGTCTAAAAAAGATATTGAAGACATTGTGGAAAGAATTCCCGATTATCTGGCCGGAGAAACAAAAAAGCGACGGGAGTACGAGAAGCGGAACGAAAAAATGGTTAAACACTTGCAAAAAATTCATTCGTTATATCCTAAAAACTACTTTATCTCCGTATATTCTCTTGCGGGATTTACGGGAGGTATTGTTCTCGGTGCCGGAATTTCCTATCTAATCAATCCCGAAATGCTGTTCAGAGGCGTAATTCTTGGTTTTATTGCGGGACTTTTTCTGGGGAGAATTTTAGGTGCAAAAAAAGACAAACAACAAAAAGCCGATAATTTAACACTGTAACCATCTCTTATTCTAAATGTTTAAAACAAATATCTTATGAAATATTCAGCAATAATATTCCTTTCATTGGGGATTTTTTTCACTTGGTCATGTAACCCCAAAAGCCAATATACCTACCCCGAAACCCGAAAAGATACAGTGGTTGACGATTATTTCGGCACAAAAGTGCCCGATCCTTATCGTTGGCTGGAAGATGATAACTCTGAAGAAACCAAAGCCTGGGTACAAGCTCAAATTAAAGTAACCGACAATTACTTGAATGCCATTCCCTTTAAGGATTCAATAAAAAACAGATTAACCGAAATTTATAACTACGAGAAATATTCTACCCCGTTTAGAGAGGGAGGAAAATACTTCTGGTTTAAAAACAACGGCTTGCAAAATCAGAGCGTTCTCTACTTGCAAAACAGCCTCGAGGATGAAGCCAAAGTACTGCTTGATCCCAACACCCTTAGCGAAGACGGAACGATAGCCCTGTCGGGACTCGGTATTTCCGAAAACGGTAAATATTTAGCTTACTCGGTATCTTCGGGAGGCTCTGACTGGCAAGAAATATTTGTAAAGAATATTGAAACCGGAAAACAAACTCAAGACAACATCAAGTGGGTTAAATTTTCGGGAATAAACTGGTACAAAGACGGTTTTTTCTACAGCAGATACCCGGCTCCCGACCAAAACAAAGAACTTTCCGGAGCCAATGAATTTCAAAAAGTATATTACCACAAACTGGGCACGATCCAAGAAGAGGATATACTAATTTTTGAAAACAAAACCCAACCAAGCTATATGTACGGCATCAGTTTAAGCGAAAACGAGAAATATATTTTCTTGTACGAAAGCAAAAGTACAAGCGGAAATGCTCTTTATTTCAGCGAATTAAATCTTACTAAGATTGACTTTAAAGCTATTCAAACCGATTTTGATTCAGATTTCCGTGTTATTGACCATGTTGACGGGAAATTTTTAGTGCTAACGAATAACAAAGCCTCAAGATACCGGTTGATGGCTGTTGATCCGATGAATCCGGAAGAAGAAAATCGAGAAATTATTATTCCCGAAAGTGAAGATGTATTGCGCTCGGTAACTCTTGCCGGCAACAATATTGTTGCAAATTATATGCACGATGCCCACAGTAAACTTAAACTATTTGACCTGAACGGCAAGAACGCAAAAGACCTGAAGCTGCCCGGTATAGGAAGTATAGGCGGATTTTCCGGTAAAAAAGGAGAATCGATTGCATTCTATACCTTTAGCTCATATACGGTACCTCCGGTTATATACAGCTATGATTTTGAAAGTCAAAAATCGGAAATCTACCGAGAAACCAAAATCAAAGGCATTAATTTCGACGATTATGAAACAAAACAAGTTTTCTACAAAAGTAAAGACGGGACGCAGATACCTTTGTTTATTACTCACAAAAAACACTTGAACAAAAATTCGGAGAACCATACTCTGCTCTACGGCTACGGCGGTTTTAATATCAGTTTAACTCCCTCGTTTAGCATTACACGCATGATTTGGATGGAAAACGGCGGAGTGTTTGCTGTTGCAAATCTGAGAGGCGGCGGAGAATACGGAGAAGACTGGCACAAAGCCGGAACAAAACTTAATAAACAAAATGTTTTTGATGATTTTATTGCTGCAGGTGAATATCTGATTGAAGAAAAATATACCAATTCAGAAAAATTGGCCATTGAAGGCGGCTCTAACGGGGGATTACTTGTGGGAGCGGTTAGCAATCAACGCCCGGAGCTGTTTGCTGTTTCGGTAGCCCATGTTGGTGTAATGGATATGTTGCGTTACCAATATTTCACCATTGGGCGGGCATGGCGTGCAGACTACGGATTAAGCGAAGATTCCCTCATGTTTGACTACCTGTACAATTATTCGCCGCTCCACAATATCAGTAAAGATGCTGAATACCCGGCAGTATTAGTTATCACTGCCGACCACGACGACAGAGTAGTCCCGGCACACTCATTTAAATACATGGCTACTCTGCAAGAAAAATATTCAGGACAAGAGCCCGTCATGATTAGGATAGAAGCAAAAGCAGGACACGGTGCAGGAAAACCGGTGAGCAAACGCATTGAAGAATCGGCCGACATCTATGGATTTATATACAAAAATATGGAAATAAATCCGTACAAATAGTTGGTTTGAGTACCAAGATTAACTGTTAAAAATTTATCTGTTGAACATGGTGCCGGTCAGCGGCCGGCACGTTTATTAACCGTTTACAGGATTTGCTGCCCGTAAAAAAAGACCCAAATTGATTACTCTATGCAAAATAAATTTATAGTTGTTGAAGGAAATATTGGTGCCGGAAAAACATCATTGACGAACATGATAAGTGAGCAGTACAGTGCCAAAGCGGTATATGAAGCATTTGCCGACAATCCTTTTTTGTCCAAGTTTTACAAGGAACCCGAACGCTACTCTTTTCAATTGGAATTATCTTTTCTGGCCGAACGTTTCCAACAACTTAAATCGGAGTTGAGCAACCGAGATGTATTTAAATCGCTGATTGTCTCTGATTATTACTTTTCTAAGTCGTTGATATTTGCCCAAAGCACACTCAGCGGCGACGAGTATGCCCTTTATCGCAAGATATACTCCATAATCTACTCCTCATTGCCAAAGCCCGACCTCTATGTTTATCTTTACAAAACAAGCGATCAACTTCTGGAAAATATCAAAAAACGCGGACGAGATTATGAGCAAGACATCAAGGCCGATTACTTGAATGATATACAGTCCGGCTATTTTGACTACTTCAAACAAAATCAAGAATTAACATTTTTGGTTATTGATACCAATTTCGTTGATTTTATCAATAATAAGGAACATTACAACAAAATCAGATCCCTTATTTTTGATGAAGAGTATTCGCACGGAGTTCACCGGAGAAGCGTTTTATCAAGCGAATAATTTATATTTTGGTACTGTCCGGTATGAAAAACTCCGGCAGGCAATAGGAAACAGATTTGATTAATAACAAAAAATGAACAGACCTTTGGATAGTTTATTGAAAAATAATATCTTAGAAGTCTATAAATAATGAGTTCAGTTTAAAAAGTTATAAAGTTAAAAGTTTATAAAGTTAAAGCACTAAAAATAAGAGTATTAAGTTAATTGCAAAGCGATTTATAAAGCCCTGAGAATTAGGCACATAACTTGTTTTGCGAAAACAGGAAGAAAGTCATCCGTAGTCGCTGGAAGTTGCAAAATGAATGGTGTAAGTGCACAGGTTGTTATCTTCGACTTTGCATTTATGGGTGGAAGTTT